>JAYRPK010000305.1:0-12673 GCA_041911195.1 Novosphingobium sp.
AGACCGAATACAGCTCGATGAGCTTCGCGCTCTACTGGCTGGGCGAATATGCCAACGTGCTGCTGATGTGCGCGCTCAACGCGACGCTGTTCTTCGGCGGCTGGCTGCCGCCGGTGGACTGGGCGCCGCTCTACTGGATCCCCGGCTGGATCTGGCTGATCGCCAAGATCGCCTTCTTCTTCTTCGTCTTCTCGTGGGTGAAGGCGACTGTGCCGCGCTATCGCTACGACCAGTTGATGCGGCTTGGCTGGAAGGTGTTCCTGCCGGTGTCGCTTCTGTTCGTGGTGCTGGTGAGCGGGTATCTCATGCTGACGAGGCATTCGTACGCGCCGCATCATGACATCTGCCGCACGGCACAAGACGATATCCGCGAAATGCGGGGAGAGGCACCTGTGGGTGAGCCCTGCTTCCGCCGAGGACTGCATCCATGACCGCCGCCCAATTCATCAAGTCGTTCACCCTCTGGGAGTTCGTCAAGGCGCACTGGCTGACCTTGAAGTATTTCTTCAAGCCCAAGGCGACGATCAACTATCCCTTCGAGAAGAACCCGCTCTCTCCGCGCTTCCGCGGTGAGCATGCGCTGCGCCGCTATCCCAACGGCGAGGAACGCTGCATCGCCTGCAAGCTGTGCGAGGCGGTGTGCCCGGCGCAGGCGATCACCATCGAGGCGGAACCGCGCGAGGACGGCAGCCGCCGCACCACGCGCTACGACATCGACATGACCAAGTGCATCTACTGCGGCTTCTGCCAGGAAGCCTGCCCGGTCGATGCCATCGTCGAGGGGCCGAACTTCGAATACGCGACCGAAACGCGCGAGGAACTGCTCTACGACAAGGCGAAACTGCTGGCCAACGGGGACAAGTGGGAGCGGGCGATCGCCGCGAACCTTGAAGCCGATGCGCCGTATCGTTAGGGGCGCGCCGGGGCCATGATTCAGCTAATCGCCTTCTATCTGTTCGCCGCGCTCATGCTAGTGGCCGGCAGCTTGACGATCATGTCGCGCAATCCGGTGCATTCGGTGCTGTGGCTGATCCTCGCCTTCTTCAATGCGGCGGGGCTGATGGTGCTCGTCGGGGCCGAATTCATCGCCATGCTGCTGGTGATCGTCTATGTCGGCGCTGTCGCGGTGCTGTTCCTGTTCGTCGTCATGATGCTCGACATCGATTTCGCCGAACTGCGCGCCGGCTTCATCAGCAACTTCCCGCTGGGCATCGCCATCGCCGTGGTGCTGGCCTGCGAACTGGTGCTGGGCGCTGGGGCATACCAGATGGGCGCGCTCAAGCTGGGCACGCCGGACGGCACCGGCGCCGCGAGTCTTGGCGCCAGCAATACCGAGGCGATCGGCGCGCTGCTCTATGGCCGCTACCTGTTCCTGTTCGAGACCGCCGGTTTCATCCTGCTGGTCGCGATGGTCGGCGCCATCGTGCTGACTCACCGCCAGCGCGGCGACACTCGCGGGCAGAACGTTTCGAAGCAGATCGCCCGGCGGCCGCAGGATGCGACACGCAATACCAGGCCGGAAGTGGGCAAGGGGGTCCAGCTATGATCGGCATCGAACACTATGTCGTCGTCAGCTCGATCCTGTTCGTGCTGGGCGTGCTGGGCATTTTTCTCAACCGCAAGAATGTCATCGTCATCCTCATGGCGATCGAACTGATCCTGCTGGCGGTGAACCTCAATCTCGTCGCGTTCAGCGCCTTCCTGCACGATCTCACCGGTCAGGTCTTCGCCATGTTCGTGCTCACCGTGGCGGCTTCGGAGGCGGCGATCGGGCTGGCCATCCTCGTCATCTATTTCCGCGGCCGCGGCACGATCGCGGTCGACGACGTCAACCGGATGAAGGGATAGGCTTCTCGTGAACTCCATCCTGTTCATCGTTTTCCTGCCCTTGCTCGCGGCCATTGTCGCGGGGCTGGGCAATCGCATGCTGGGCAACGTAGTCGCCAAGTCGCTGACGACGGGCGCGCTGTTCGTCTCCTGCGCGCTGTCCTGGCCGGTATTCCTGCATTTCGTCTGGAACGAAGGCACCCCGCAGGTCGTGCAGGTGCTGCAATGGATTCATTCCGGCTCGCTGCAGATCGACTGGGCGCTGCGCGTCGATGCGCTGACGGCGGTCATGCTGGTGGTGGTGACCACCGTTTCGGCCCTGGTTCACCTCTATTCCTGGGGCTATATGGACGAGGACCCGGACCAGCCCCGGTTCTTCGCCTACCTCAGCCTGTTCACTTTCGCCATGCTGATGCTGGTGACGGCGGACAACCTGGTGCAGATGTTCTTCGGCTGGGAAGGGGTGGGCCTCGCGTCCTACCTGCTGATCGGTTTCTGGTTCAAGAAACCCAGCGCCTGCGCCGCCGCGATCAAGGCCTTCGTGGTCAACCGCGTCGGTGACCTTGGCTTCATGCTGGGCATCTTCGGCACCTATCTGGTGTTCAACACGGTCTCGATCCCCGAGATCCTCGCCGCAGCGCCCTCGATGGCGGGATCGACGATCGGTTTCCTCGGCTATCGCTGGGATACGATGACGATCCTGTGCATTTTGCTGTTCATCGGCGCGATGGGCAAATCGGCGCAGCTTGGCCTCCACACCTGGCTTCCGGACGCGATGGAAGGCCCGACGCCGGTCTCGGCGCTGATCCACGCGGCGACCATGGTGACGGCCGGCGTGTTCATGGTCTGCCGCCTTTCCCCGATGTTCGAGACCAGCCCCGTGGCGCTGAGCCTGGTGACTTTCATCGGCGCGGCAACTTGCTTCTTCGCCGCCACCGTCGGCACCTGCCAGTGGGACATCAAGCGGGTGATCGCCTATTCCACCTGCTCGCAGCTGGGCTACATGTTCTTCGCTGCGGGCGTTGGCGCCTATGGCGCGGCGATGTTCCACCTGTTCACCCATGCCTTCTTCAAGGCGCTGCTGTTCCTTGGCGCGGGCTCGGTGATCCATGCCATGCACCATGAGCAGGACATGCGTTTCTATGGCGCCCTCAGGAAGCACATCCCGCTGACTTACTGGGCGATGATGTTCGGCACCCTGGCGATTACGGGCGTGGGCATTGTCGACATGTTCGGCTTCGCAGGGTTCTATTCGAAGGATTCGATCCTCGAGGCGGCCTATGCCTCGGGCACCGAAATGGGCAATTTCGCCTTCTGGTGCGGCATTGTCGCGGCGACGCTGACCAGCTTCTATTCCTGGCGCCTGGTGTTCCTCACTTTCTTCGGCAAGCCGCGCTGGTCGGGCTCCGAGCACATCCAGCATGCGGCTCACGACGCTCATGGCCACGATGCGCACCACGGGCATGACGATCATGCGAAGGGCCATCATGACGACGGTACTGCCGGCTATCACCCGCACGAAAGCCCGCTTTCGATGCTGATCCCGCTATCGGTGCTTTCGGCGGGTGCGCTGCTGGCCGGCTTCGGCTTCCACCACACCTTCGTCAGCGCCGGCGAGGGCGATTTCTGGCACGGTTCAATCGCCTTCAGCGAGCACCTGATCCACGCGATGCACGAAGTGCCCACCTGGGTGAAATGGGCGCCGTTCGCGGTGATGCTCACGGGCCTGTTGGTCGCCTGGCAGGCCTACATCCGCGACACCGGCCTGCCGGCGCGCTTTGTCGAGCAGTTCAGCGTGGTCCACCGCTTCTTCTACAACAAGTGGTACTTCGACGAGCTCTACAACCTCGTGTTCGTCAAGCCCGCCTTCTGGTTCGGGCGCCTGTTCTGGAAGCAGGGTGACCAGGGCACGATCGACCGTTTCGGCCCCAATGGCGCAGCCTGGCTAGTGCTCCAGGGCACGCGGGTCGCACAGAAGGTGCAGACCGGTTATCTTTATTCCTATGCCCTGGTGATGCTGATCGGGCTCACCATGGCAGTCAGCTGGGCTCTAGGCGGGATGGGACAATGAGCAACTTTCCCATTCTTTCCGTCATGCTGCTGCTGCCCCTGCTGGGGGCGCTGGCCTGTCTGTTCGCCCAGGCGAGCACCGCGCGGTGGATCGCGCTTCTCGCCACCCTGGCCGACCTTGCGCTGGGCCTGCTGCTCTGGGCGTCCTACGACGTGGGCGGGGCGCAGTGGCAATTTACCGAGCGGATGGCGCTGTTTGCCGGATTTTCCTGGGCGCTGGGCATCGATGGCATCGCCCTGATGCTGATCGTGCTGACGGTGTTCCTCATGCCGATCTGCATCGGCGCGAGCTGGAAATCGATCGAAAAGCGCGTCGGCGAATACATGGCGGCATTCCTGCTGATGGAAACGCTGATGATCGGCGTCTTCGCCGCGCAGGACCTGTTCCTGTTCTACATCATGTTCGAGGCCGGCCTGATCCCGATGTACCTGATCATCGGCATCTGGGGCGGGGCTGACCGGATATACGCCAGCTACAAGTTCTTCCTCTACACCCTGCTCGGTTCGGTGCTGATGCTGATCGCCATGCTGTGGATGGTGAACGAGGCGGGGACGACCGACATCCCGACGCTGATGGCCTACGATTTCGATCCGCATGTCCAGACCTGGCTGTGGCTGGCCTTCTTCGCCAGCTTCGCGGTGAAGATGCCGATGTGGCCGGTGCATACCTGGCTGCCCGACGCTCACGTTCAGGCGCCGACCGCCGGCTCGGTGATCCTGGCGGGCGTGCTGCTCAAGATGGGCGGCTACGGTTTCATCCGCTTCTCGCTGCCGATGTTTCCGGAAGCGAGCGCGCAGCTCGCCTGGCTGGTCTTCGCCCTGTCGATGGTGGCGGTGGTCTATACCTCGCTGGTCGCGCTGGTGCAGCACGACATGAAGAAGCTCATCGCCTATTCCTCGGTCGCGCACATGGCGATCGTCACGGTCGGCCTGTTTGCGTTCAACCGGCTTGGCTTCGAAGGCGCGATGGTGGTCATGCTGTCGCACGGGCTGGTGTCGGGCGCGCTGTTCCTCTCGGTCGGCGTGATCTACGACCGGCTGCACACGCGCGAGATCGACCGTTACGGCGGCCTGTCGATCAACATGCCCTATTATGCGCTGTTCTTCATGCTGTTCACCATGGCCTCGGTCGGCCTGCCGGGCACCAGCGGCTTTGTCGGCGAGTTCTTGAGCCTGGCCGGCATCTACCAGCTTTCGACCTGGGTGACGGCAGTCTGCGCCACGGGCGTGATCCTTGGCGCGGCCTATATGCTCTATCTCTATCGCCGCGTCGCCTTTGGCGAGCAGAAGAACGCCGATGCCGCGAAGATGCCCGATCTGGATCTGCGCGAATGGCTGATGATGGCGCCGATCGCCGCCGCCGTGCTGTGGATGGGCGTCTATCCGGAAAGCTTCCTCGCGCCGATGCGCCAGGACATTGCCTCGCTCGAGGCGCGCATGGCTCGCGCCAGACCTGCAGGGGATTCACAGTTGAAACTCGGACAGCCCAAGCCGGTGGTTGCCCCTTCCACGCATGAGGGAGCGCACTGATGGATTGGGCTCACTCGCTTAGGCTTACCGCTTCGGAGGAGCTGCTCGGGCTTTCGGGCCTGGTGCTGCTGCTCGCCGCCGCATGGCTCGGCGACAAGTCAAGCCGCACCCTGACCTGGCTTTCGGTGGCCGTCCTGGCCGGGGCCGCCGTGCTGGTTGCTCCCGCCCTGTGCAATGGCGATGCGGGGCCGGCTTTCGAGGCCTTCTTCGGCCAGTACCGCGCGGACGCCTTCGCGGCCTTTGCCAAGATACTGATCTACATCGCTGCCGCCGTTTCGCTGCTGGTCGCCCCGGCCTTCTTCGAACGATACAATTCCATGCGCGCGGAATATCCGGTGCTGGTGCTGTTCGCCGCGATGGGCATGGGACTGATGGTTTCGGCGACCGACCTGATGACACTCTATATCGGTCTCGAGCTCAATTCGCTTTCGGCCTACGTGCTGGCGGCGATCCTGCGCAACGACGGCCGCTCGGCGGAAGCGGGGCTCAAGTATTTCGTGCTGGGCGGGCTCGCCAGCGGCATCCTGCTGTTCGGCATGAGCCTGACCTATGGCTTTACCGGCACGACCAGCTTCGGCGGTATCCGCGATGCGCTGGACCATGGCCTGCCGATGGGTGCGCTGTTCGGCATAGTGTTCATGCTGGCGGGGCTTGCCTTCAAGGTCAGCGCCGTGCCGTTCCACATGTGGACCCCCGACGTCTACGAGGGCGCGCCGACGCCGGTCACTACCTTCTTTGCTTCCGCACCCAAGGTCGCGGCATTGGCGCTGACCATGCGCGTGGCGATCGAAGCCTTTGGCGGTGAGGCGGATGCATGGAGGCAGATCGTCGTCTTTGCCGCACTGGCCTCGATCGTCATCGGCGCGCTGGGCGCGATCGGGCAGCAGAACATCAAGCGGCTGCTGGCATACAGCTCGATCAACAATGTGGGCTTCATGCTGATCGGCCTTGCCGCGGGGACCGCGCAGGGCGCATCGGCCATGCTCGTCTACCTCGCGATCTATATCCCGATGACGCTGGGCGGCTTCGTCGCCGTGTTGATGCTCAAGGACAAGGATGGCGAACCGGTCGAGGACATCGCCTCGCTGGCGGGGCTCTCGCGCGAGCGCAAGGTACTCAGCCTGTGCCTTGCCATGGTCATGTTCAGCCTGGCCGGAATTCCGCCGCTGTTCGGCTTCTGGGGCAAGTTCGTGGTGTTCCAGGCCGCGGTGCAGGCAGGCCTGATCCCGCTCGCCGCGATCGGTATCGCCGCCAGCGTGATCGGCGCCTTCTACTACATCAAGGTGGTCAAGATCCTGTATTTCGACGATCCCGCCAGCAAGGCCCTGGGCAAGAGTGACTGGGTCCACCAGGCGGTGCTCGCGCTGTGTGCCCTGGCGATTTCGCCGGCTGGCTATCTCGCGACCAAGCCGCTGGGTACCTGGGCGAGTGCGGCCGCGGCGGCGCTGTTCAACGCGGCTTGATCCAAACCGTCCCCGAAGCCGGCTCCACCAACGCCGATCTGGCCGCGCGCCTGCGCGGCGGCGAAGTGGTGCCGGAGGGCTTCTGGCTCGTCGCCGACCGGCAAAGCGCTGGGAGGGGCAGGCAGGGGCGCGAATGGCGCGATGGCGCCGGCAATTTCCAGGGCTCGACCTTAGTCCATCCCGGATTCGGCGATCCGCCGCCGGCGAGCCTGGCTCTGCTGGCCGGGCTGGCGGTCCATGAGGCCGTTTCCGCCTACCTTTCGGACAACGCCCGCGCGCAGCTCAAATGGCCGAACGATTTGCTGATCGGCCGCGCCAAGCTTGCCGGAATCCTGCTCGAGCAGGAAGGGGAGACGGTCGTGGTCGGGATCGGCGTCAACCTTGCGCAGGCACCCAGCCTGTCCGATCGCGTAACCGTTGCCTTGGGCGATCTCGTTACGCCACCCGATCGCGATGCCTTCGCTCAGGCACTTGCTGCCACATTTGCGCGTGAGCTGGAACGCTGGCGCAATTTCGGGCTTGAACCCATTATCCGGCGATGGCTGGCCGCTGCCCATCCGGCGGGCACCCGGTTGCTCGCCGACGGGGTGGAAGGTGCCTTCGCCGGGCTGACTGCAGAGGGGGCCTTGCAACTGCGCTTGGCGGATGGCTCGCTCCGGACTATCCACGCCGGCGACGTAAACCTAGCGGACTGAAGCGGAACCCAAGCCCATGCTGCTCGCCATCGATGCCGGCAACACCAATGTCGTATTCGCCCTGTTCGACGGGCCCGAGATCAAGGCGCGCTGGCGCATCGCCACCGATCCACGCCGCACCGGCGACGAATATGCCGTGTGGCTGATGCAACTGCTGTCCATCCGCGGGGTGGACCGCAAGCAGGTCACCCAGATCGCCATTTCCACCGTGGTTCCGCGCGCCCTGCACAATCTCGAGGTGCTCGCGCGGCACTACTTCAACATCGAGCCGCTGGTGGCGGGACAAGGCAAGGCGGACTACGCCATGGACATCGATGTGCCCGATCCCCGCTCGCTGGGCGCGGACCGCGCAGTCGATGCCATTGCCGCCCATGCCAAGCACCCCGGCGACCTCATCATCGTCGATTTCGGCACGGCAACGACCTTCGACGTGGTCGACTTCAACGGCGCCTACAAGGGCGGGATCATTGCACCGGGCGTCAACCTTTCGCTCGAGGCGCTGGTTGGCAACACAGCCAAATTGCCGCGCATCGCCATCGAGACACCCAAGAACGACAGCGTCATCGGCACCACCACCGAGGACCAGATGCTGATCGGCGTGTTCTGGGGTTATGTAGCGATGATAGAGGGGCTGGTTGCGCGAATGCGCGCGGAAATCGGGCGGCCGGCAAAAGTGATCGCCACCGGTGGTATGGCCGTGCTGTTCGACGAGGCAACGGATATCTTCGATGTCGTCGAGCCCGACCTTACGCTCGAAGGCATTGCCATCCTCGCGCAAAGGGCCGCAGCGAAGTGAAGCCGGGCAATGAGCTGATTTTCTGCGCGCTCGGCGGTTCGGGCGAGATTGGCATGAACGTCAATCTCTATGGTTGCCAGGGCAAGTGGCTGATGGTCGACCTTGGCATGACCTTCAGCGGCAGCGACTATCCGGGCACCGAACTGGTCTTCGCCGACCTCGAATTCATCGAGGACAACAAGGCAGACCTGATCGGCGTGGTCCTCACCCATGCCCATGAGGACCATATCGGCGCGGTGCCCTATTTCGCCGCCGACCTGGGCGTGCCGCTCTATGCCACGCCCTTCACGGCAAGACTGGTCGCGGCCAAGCTCGAAGAGGCGGGCCTTCTCGACAGCGTGGAGCTGCGCGTCATCGACCACCTCGACAGCTTCCAGCTGGGCCCCTTCGGCCTTCGCTATGTGCCGCTGGCCCATTCGATTGCCGAGGGCAATGCGCTGGTGATCGAGACCCCGCATGGCCGCATTTTCCATACCGGTGACTGGAAGCTCGACGATGAGCCGCTGGTCGGCACTCCGGCCACGGCGGAGGAACTCACGGCGATCGGGGACGAGGGCGTGCTGGCCCTGGTCTGCGATTCCACCAATGTGTTCAACCCGCAGCCTTCCGGCTCGGAGGGCGATGTGCTGCGCGGGCTCAAGGCGGAAGTGGCCCGGCACAAGGGCAAGCGAGTGGTGGTGACGACCTTCGCGTCCAATGTCGCCCGATTGCAGACGCTGGGCGAAGTGGCGAAGTTCACCAGGCGGCGGCTGTGCGTCGCCGGCCGTTCGCTCGAACGCATCATCGGCGCGGGCAAGGCCAGCGGCTATCTCCGCGATTTTCCCGATACCGTCGATTTCGATACGGCGATGAGCCTGCCGCGCGGCGAAGTGCTGGTTCTGGCCACCGGCGGGCAAGGCGAAGCCCGCGCGGCGCTCTCGCGCATGTCGGAGCAGAACCATCCGATTGGCCTCGAAGCGGGCGATGTCGTGCTGTTCTCCAGCCGCGAGATTCCCGGCAACGAAGTGGCGATCGGTCTGGTCCAGAACCGTTTCGCCGAACGCGGGATCGAAATGGTGACCGGCAAGCAGAGCCCGATTCACGTTTCCGGCCATCCCGGCCGCCCCGAACTCGAGGCGCTTTATGGCTGGTTGAGGCCGCAGGTGCTGGTGCCGGTTCACGGCGAAATGCGGCACATGCGCGAACAGGGCAAGGTCGGCCGGGAGGCAGGGATCGGCAAGGTCGTTCTACAGAAGAACGGCGATCTGGTTAGGCTTGCGCCGGGCGCACCCGGCAAGTTCGGCGAAGTGCGCGCCGGCAGGTTGCTGCTCGATGGCGACATCATCGCGCCCGCCGATGGCCAGGCCATGGTGATGCGGCGCAGGCTTGCCTACAATGGCGTGGTCATGGTGGCGCTTGATCACAAGGGCCGGTCCAAGGTCGCCAGCCTTGGCTTGCCGCTGGACGAGGATCACGCCGCCTTTGTCGCAGAGGCCGAGGCGGATGTGATGAAGGCCGTGGCCAAGCTTAACGGTGCAGCGGGGCGCGATCCGGAGGCTGTCATCGAGGCGGCACGGCTCGCAGCTCGCCGCGCGGCGCAGCGCTGGTCGGGCAAGAAGCCGCAGGTCCAGGTCATGCTGACGGGTCGGGACTGAAGCGATGAAGTGGACCTCGATCGTCGCGATCTATGTGCTGTTCTGGGTACTCAGCGCTTTCCTCGTGCTGCCGTTCGGGGTGCGGACCCATGACGAGGCCGGCGTGCCCAGAGTGCCTGGACAGGCCGAAAGCGCTCCAGCCCATTACCGCCCGAAGCGCATCGCAATCAGGACCACGCTGGTGTCGCTGGTCCTGTTCGGGCTCTATTATGCCAATTACGTCCAGGGCTGGATCACGGCTGACGACATCACCTTCTTCGGCAAGCCTCCCGTCACGCAACCATCAAGCTAGCTGCGCAGCCGCTCGATCGCCTGTGCCAGTGCGACATAGAGCTTGCCCATGTCCGAAGACAGCAGCGTCACGCCCAGGGCATTGCCGTCGCGGGTCGAAAGGACCTGGCGCAGCATGGCCTCGAAATCGTGGATGTAACGGCTGACGTGATCGCGGAAATCGCTGTCGTTTTCGTATAGCTGCAGGATGGGCTTGGTCTCGTTGGCGGTAATCAGACTGACCGCGCGGCGAGTGAAGATGCCGCGGTCGCCCTTGAGGTATTGCGCCCAGGCAGTGTCGCCGACTTCGCTATCCAGTGCCCGGGAAATATCGATGGCGTTGGAATTGAGCGATTCGGTGATCAGGGCGACCCGGCGTGAGAAGTCGTTGTCGACTTTCTCCTCGGCCCGCTTGCGCGCATGGGCGACACGGTTTTCCAGGTTGGCGGCAAGATCGTTGACCGCTGCCAACTGGTCGCGCAACTGGATGGCTGCTTCCCGCGAGCTCTCCGATGCTTTCAGCGAAACCTGCTCAAGCTGCGATGCGGCTTGCGCGCCATGCTCTTCCAGCGTGCGGGCAATGACGGCCCTGGTTTCCTCGCCAAGTCGTTCGGCGATGCGGGCGATGGTTGTGGAACTCGATTGTTCCATCGCCTCGGCCACGGCCTTCGCCGATTGCGACAGCACATCCACCGCCGATGTCAATTCGCTGCGCGCCCGCTCGGCGATGCCGTGCGAACGGTCCGCAACTTCGGTGAGCGCCGCATGCAGGCTGTCGAGCCTTTCGGTATAGTCGCCGGACTGGCTGCCGAGGCTTTCCTGCAACAGAGCGATTTCACGCGCGGCGTCGGCGACGCGCTGGTGGGAAGCGGCGAGCTGGGTGTCAAGGGCCTCGCCCAGCGCGCCGGTTTCGAGGGCAGCCTGCTTGAGGGCGGAAACGCGGGCCTCGACTGCCTGCAGCCTGGTCTCTGCCTGCCCGAGCGCCTCGGGAATCTGTTCGCGGCTGTGCTGCGAACCGGCCTGGATCAGCTCCAGCAGCCGCACGCTGGCATCGGTCAGCTCCCAGATCCGCGAACCCATGTCCGAAAGCAGGTTGCGCCCTTCGCTCAGCTTGTCGCCAAAACCTTGCATGTTTTCGCGCAGGCCGGCTTCGGCTTCGGCGGCATGCGCGGTGACTTCGCCGATGCGTTTGTCGAGCTCACCCAGCCTCAGGACGATTTCATCGCCCTGGATGGCGATGGCGCGAGACTGTTCCTCATGCGCCGCGCGGCGGGTAGCGATCGCTTCGTCGATGGCGGCAAGTTTGGATGCAAAATCGTCGAGCGCCAGTGCTCCGCCCTTGGACAGCGATTGCGAAATGGTACCAGCCTCGTCACGCAGTTCGTTGAGGCTTGCCCGCAGCGATGCCAGCCCATCTTCTTCATGCTTGCTGGCGCTATCTCGAACCCTTGCGATTTCCTGCGAGAGATCTTCCAGGCGCTTGCGGGTCGCTGCCATCGATGCTTCGGCGAACTGCCGCAATTGCCCCCGGAATTCCTCGCCCTGTTCGACCAGCTTGGCGTGCCGCTCTTCGGCGAACCTGCCCAGTTCCTCGGTTTGCGCACCGAATTCGGTAATCGTCGCCGCCACAAGGCCGCGCACGGTTTCGACCTGCCGTTCGCTGGCCTGTCCGAATTCATTGAGCCGCTTGAAGCCGGCAATCAGCTCCTGCAGCTGGACGTGAGCGGTGCGGCCGGCATTGCCGATGTTGCTGGTGACATCGCGCGCGGAATTGGCGATAACCGGCAACTGGCCGCGCAGCTTTTCCATGTTGTCCAAAGCTGCCGCACTGACCTTGGCCAGGCTTTCCACCTGCTCGCCGTTGTCGTGGATCAGGCCTTGCAGGCGATCGGCATTGAGCGAAAGCCGCTCGCTCGCCTGCCGCCCCAGGGCGTCGAGATCGCGCGACTGAGCAGCGATGAATTCGCGCGCCAGGCTGAGCTCGCTGTTGATCGTGGCGAGGCGGGTCTCCAGTTGCCGGGATTCTTCCGAGAGCGATCGGGCGACTACGCCAAAGCGCCTGGCCTCGCTATGGCTGTTGCGCATGGCCAGCAGCCAGACCACTCCGACCAGCAGCACAGGCACCGACCAGTCCCTGATCCATCCGGCCAATTGGGCCGGGGTGGGCATGGTATTTATGGTGCCCACCAGCGACCAGGCGAACAGTCCACTCCACAACGCCACAGCCGACAGGGCGAGGGCAGGGGCCAGCAGGCTGCGCCTGGCGATGGGTTCCGGCGCCTCTTCAGGCCATTCCGCGGGCGCGACTTGCTCCTCTTCGAGGGGCGCAAGTTCCTCGGTTAAAAGGATTTCGCCGGGATCCGTTTCCGGACCACCCGCTCCAATGGC
>JAYRPK010000306.1:0-2847 GCA_041911195.1 Novosphingobium sp.
CGCCCATTCGGCCAGACGCGGTCCCGTCCGCGTGGCGGCTGTCATTCCGGCTCCGGAAGGGACCGGCCCAGCCTCGTCTTGCGCTTGTGGCCGACCCACCAGCGCCAGGCCAGGGCCGTTACCAGATAACTGATCGCGGCCAGGGCAGTCGAAATGATCGCCAGGCCCAGAAGCAGCGAGGGCGCGGCATCGGACAGCAACCAGCGGCCCCAGTCACCCAGCGTGGCGCCGTGCGAGTAAAGCGCGTTCAGGGTGGCGATATCGGCATGGAAGCCCAGCTGGTTGCCGACCCAGATCGACGCGATCAGGATAAACGGCGTCGTGCCCGGGTTGGACAGGAAGGTCATCGCCGCTGCCAGCGGGATGTTGCCGCGAAACGGCACGCACATCAGCGCCGCACCGATGATCTGCACGCCCGGGATCAGTGCGAAAATGCCGATCAGCATGCCGATGGCGACGCCGCGAGGCACCGAGCGGCGCGTGAAGCGCCACAATTCCTGCCGGCGCGCGAAAGTGCCCAGCAGGCGATGGTCCTCCATCGATTCGCGCGTCGGCATGGTCTTGTGGGCCCATGCGGCGATTCGGGAAACCAGTGCGCTCATCCGCGGTCCCGCATAATCCTTTGCTGCTCTCGCTTCCAGTCTCGTTCCTTGATGGTGTGCCGCTTGTCTGCCGCATTCTTGCCACGGGCCAGCGCAAGCTCGACCTTGGCCCGCCCTCGGCTGTTGAAGTAGATCGACAGCGGAACCAGCGTCATGCCCTTGCGCTCGACCGCGCCTTGCAGCTTGTCTATCTCGCGTTGGTGGAGAAGCAGTTTACGCGGGCGTTTCGGTTCGTGGTTGAAGCGGTTGCCGTGGCTGAACTCGGGAACGTTGCTGTTGACCAGCCAGCATTCGTTGCCGCGCACCTCGGCATAGCTTTCGGCGATCGAGCCCTCGCCGAAGCGCAGGCTCTTCACTTCGGTGCCGGTGAGCATGATGCCGGCCTCCAGCGTCTCGTCGATATGATAATCGAACCGCGCGCGCCGGTTTTCGGCGACGGTCTTCTTCTTGTCGAACGATGCGTGATGCGGGCGGGCCATGGTGTTCGGGCCATGTAGGCACGCCTGGCTGAAAATGGAATGAATTCTCACACGAAGGCGCAAAGATGCCGCGTTGCGCCATGCGATGGCGCTGGCAACTGGATACGGCTTCGCCGCAAACGCTACAACTTCGTGCCTTCGTGTGAAATCGATCAATCGTGCTGCAGGTAGATGTCTAGGTGCACCAGCTTGCCCACATCGTCGAATTCATAGAGCGACAGCGAATTGACCACGCTTTCCGCCCCGCCCCGGGGGGTGTTGTGTTCCGTCAATTCAAGGAACACGCAATTGCCGGCCTCGCTGATGCGGTGGAACTCGCTCCAGAAGTCGGTGGTGGTCGCCCACTTGGTCAGCAGGCCGCGATAGACCTGCCAGCCCATGTCCACTTTGTCGTTGCCGACGCGGCGGAATTTCGCGGTGTCCATCAGCGAGGCCAGCTCGTCCCAGCCCGCCTCGGTGAAGCCGGGCTCCTTGGCGGCGCGCACCGTGCGCTCGATCACGTCGCCGTATTGCAGGACCTTTTGCGCCAAACGGCCAGTGACCCGCGCCGGGTCGGTCCAGGTGAGATCATTTGTCGCAGTGGCCATGGCTTCCTCCGGTTTGTCTTTCGCCCGCATTGTCCATGCGTTCGCGGGAACAGGCAACCTCAAACCTCGGTAACCGGCGTCACCATGCTCTGCGCGCCGCTGCGCTGGAACAGGCCATGGGCCGCCTGCCGGTCTGGATCGCGGCCATAGCTCTCGACCCCGCTTTCCTCGTCGAATTCCAGCAGGTGGATCTCGAAAGCCGAATCGAGCGAGCGCACGCGCTTGAGCAGGCGCCCGCCGTGGCGCGGGAGCAGAGGTAGGACCTACGCCTCGTATTCATCGAACAGGGCTACATCGGCCCCGGAAAGATCGAAAGTGGCAAGCAGGAGCATCGGGCGCCTTACACCAGCCCCGCATGCTTCAGCGCCGCATCGACCGCCTGCCGCGAGGCATCACTGCAATTGACCACCGGCAGGCGAACCTGCTCGGGGAACCAGTCGTGCACCCGCGACAGGGCATACTTGCACGGCCCCGGCGAGGTGTCCGAAAACATCGCCCGGTGCAGCGGGTGGAGCCGGTCGTTCAATTCCAGCGCCCTGGCGAAATCGCCCGAGGCCAGCGCCGCCTGGAACTGCGCGCACAGCCCCGGCGCGACATTGGCGGTCACTGAAATGCAGCCGTGCCCGCCTTGGGCGTAATAGCCCAGTGCGGTCTCGTCGTTGCCCGATAGCTGGCAGAACGTGTCGCCGATCCGCTGGCGATAGTCGGAGACCCGGGCAAGGTCGCCGGTTGCATCCTTGATGCCCGCGATCCGGGGCAGTGCTGCCAGACGGACCATGGTTTCCAGGCCGACGTCGATCACCGAGCGGCCGGGGATGTTGTAGAGGATCACCGGAATGCCGATGGCATCCTGCACCGTCGCGAAATGGCGGTAGAGGCCTTCCTGGTTGGGCTTGTTGTAATAGGGCGCCACCACCAGCACGGCGTCGGCCCCGGCCGATTCGGCATGCTTGGCAAGCTGCACGGCCTCGGCGGTGGAATTCGAACCGGCCCCGGCGATCACCGGCACCCGCCCCGCCGAAACTTCGATGCAGACCTCGGTGACGTGCATGTGCTCGTCGTGGCTCAGCGTCGGCGATTCCCCGGTGGTGCCGCAGGGGACCAGCGCCTTGGAGCCTTCCGCTATCTGCCAATCGACCAGGCGGCGAAAGGCGACTTCATCGAACTCTTCGTCGCGAA
>JAYRPK010000307.1:0-9656 GCA_041911195.1 Novosphingobium sp.
CCTTGTACCGGTACTTCGGTGCCCAGACGATATGGTAGCGATGATGAAATGTCGTGTGACAACCCTTGCTGTAGCCCATAGCCTGTAACCTCGGGAAAGAGAGACTTCACGCCCTCCAGGCGGACTCACTTTACCGAGGTTACAGGCTAATTAACGAGTCGAAGGCTGTAGCCAGTATCCGACTGAAGTCGGAGGGGTTACTCCCCGAGGGGGACCCTAAATCAGCCCTGCCAGCGGGCTAGAGGGATCCGCGTATTTGCGCGTCGCCATGCGCCCGGCAAGATAGGCATCGCGCCCGGCCTCGACCGCGAGCTTCATCGCGCGGGCCATGCGGATCGGGTCCTTCGCTTCGGCAATGGCGGTGTTCATCAGCACGCCGCAGCAGCCCAGCTCCATGGCGACGGCGGCGTCGCTCGCCGTGCCGACCCCGGCATCGACCAGCACCGGCACATTGGCGCCCTCGACGATCAGGCGCACGGTCACCCGGTTCTGGATGCCCAGCCCTGAACCGATCGGCGCGCCCAGCGGCATGACCGCGACGGCGCCGGCTTCCTCAAGCTGCTTCGCCGCGATCGGATCGTCGACGCAATAGACCATGGGCAGGAAGCCTTCCTTCGCCAGTTGCTCGGTCGCCTTCAGCGTCTCGCGCATGTCGGGATAGAGCGTGCGCGCCTCGCCCAGCACTTCCAGCTTGACCAGGTCCCAGCCGCCCGCCTCGCGCGCCAGACGGAGAGTGCGGATGGCTTCCTCCGCGTTGAAGCAGCCGGCGGTGTTGGGCAAGTAAGTGAACTTCTTGGGGTCGATGAAATCGGTCAGCATCGGCGCCTTGGGATCTGACACGTTGACCCGGCGCACCGCCACCGTGACGATCTCCGCGCCCGAGGCTTCGAGCGCAGCGGCGTTTTGCTCGAAATCCTTGTACTTGCCGGTGCCGACGATGAGGCGCGAGCGGAAGGTGCGGCCGGCGACCGTCCAGGTATCGGCTTCACCGCCGCCCCCCGCGACCGGATGGTCGCCACCTCCTACAAAATGGACCACTTCGAGCACGTCGCCATCGCCCAGGACAACATCGGCGAGGCTGGAACGTGGAGCGATCTCGCCATTGCGTTCCACCGCGACCTTGGCCGGGTTCAGTTCGAGGCTTCGGACGAGATCGGCAATGGAGCTGCCAGCAGAGATGCGACGCGGCTCGCCATTGACGGTGAGAGAGAGTTCGGCGGTCATGGCTTACGCCTTAGAGTCGGATTCCAAATTCGCCAATTGGCGAATTCGGTATTCGGCACCAGCCCGCTCCCCCGGCCCGACCACCCACCGATGGTACCCTATGGGTGGTCGGGCCGGGGGAGCGGGCTGGTGCCGCATCAGAAGTTCCGGCTCGCCGGAACTTCAAACAATGCAATCAGCAGGAATGACGCAAGTTCCGGATATGGGCAAAGGCTACCAGCGCGACTCCCGAGATAGTGATAGCAGCTTCCTGCGCGCCATGGTTCACGAACAGGCCCACGGCCATCAGCGCTACACCGGCAAAGCCGATCGCCAGCACCGACATCCTGCCATGGCGCTTCACCCCGATTCCCAGCGTGACCATCCCGACCAGCACGGCCATTGCCAGGCCGGTCCGGTGAATCGCCGGACTGAGCAGCACTTCCCCGCCCAGTCCGAGCACGGAGACCAACACGATGCTCAGCACGCAATGCACCGCGCACATCCCGGAGAGAGCAATCCCCAGGCTGTCGAGCCGGTCGCGAATCGAGAGCATGGTGTCGCGCATCGGCACACTATTATGTTATGTTGTATCATCCCGCAAGGATCGTGCGGCGGGCCGGGCTGGCTGCCGCTTGAAAAATGGCGGGCAGTGGAGCAGGGCGCGCGACATGGATGCTGTGCTTACCGCTTCGCATGCCCACTCGGGACATCCGGCGAAAATCGCGCGCTGGTTGCAATGGGTGGCCGCCCTCATCGTGACGATTGTCGTTGTCGGCGGGATTACCCGCCTCACCGAATCGGGTCTCTCGATCACCCAGTGGAAGCCGCTGACCGGCATCATCCCGCCGCTCGGCGAGGCGCAGTGGCAGGCCGAGTTCGAAAATTACCGCCAGATCGACCAGTACGCCGCGATCCATTCGACCATGACGCTGGCCCAGTTCAAGGGCATCTTCTTCTGGGAATACTTCCACCGGTTGCTCGGCCGGGTGATCGGCATGGCCGTGCTCTTGCCCCTGGCCTGGTATGCCTGGCGGCGGGCCATTCCGGCGGGATACATGGGGCGGCTGGCGGCCATCGTGCTGCTCGTCGGGTTCCAGGGCCTGCTCGGCTGGCTGATGGTGCGCTCGGGCCTGCAGCCGGGCATGACCTACGTCGCACCCGGCTGGCTGGCGGCGCACCTGCTGACTGCGCTGCTGACGCTGGCTGTCGTGGTCTGGACCGCACTCGACATGAAGGCGCTGGAGCGGGGCGGGAAGGCGGCGCGGCTGACCGGCCCTGCCGCGCTGGTGCTGGCCATGCTGGCTTTACAGCTGCTCTATGGCGCGCTGATCGCCGGGCTCAAGGCAGGCTATGTCGCCAGCGACTGGCCGCTGATGCAGGGCAAGTTCTTTCCCGCCGGGATCGACTGGTCGCAAGGCGCGTTTCACGCTTTTTTGGCCGATCCCTTCCTGGTGCATTTCATTCACCGCTGGTGGGCCTGGGTGGTGACCCTGGCGCTGATCGTCCTGGCGCGGCTGATTCGGCGGGCAGGCTCGCGGCCCGCCTCGATCGCCATTCACAGCGCCTTCGGCACCCAGTTGCTGCTGGGAATTGCCACGGTGATGAGCGGCATGAGCCTGTGGATCGCCGCCCTGCACCAATTGGTCGGCGCGCTGCTGGTGGTGGCGACGGTGTGGGGGGCGCACGTGCTGGGACGGGCGAGGTGAGCGCGCTCATCTGGTGCCCCTTTCCCGACCGGGAAGCCGCCGCCGATGCCGCCCGCGTGCTGCTCGACGAAAAACTGATCGCCTGCGCCAATGTGCTGCCGGGCATGCTCTCGCTCTACGAATGGAAGGGCGAGCGCGGCGAGGACACGGAGGCCGGGGCGCTGTTCAAGACCCATGAGTCGCTGCTCGACCGGGCCATTGCGCGCATCGGCGAGATCCATCCCTACGAGCAGCCGACGATCCTGGGCTGGCGCTGCCAAGCCGCCTCGCCGCAGACCGCCGCCTGGCTTGGAGCCTTGCTCGATTAGCGTGCGGTATTATTTTACCTCTCCGCAAAGGCGCGGTTTGGCTTGACTTTTCGGGGCTCATGGACGATTGGCCCGCCGCTCGCCCGGCAGGATTCTGCCTGGGAGCGATGCAAAACAAGGGAATTCGTCCAGCCATGAAGGCGCTCAGCAAGCAGACCCGGTCGGTGAAACCGGCAGAGGTCGAAAAGAAGTGGCATCTGATCGATGCCGATGGCCTGGTGGTCGGCCGCCTCGCGGTGATCATCGCCAACATCCTGCGCGGCAAGCACAAGCCGAGCTTCACCCCGCATGTCGATTGCGGCGATCATGTCGTCGTGGTCAATGCCGGCAAGGTGCGGCTGACCGGCAACAAGCGCGCGCAGAAGACCTATTACCGCCACACCGGCTATGCCGGCGGCATCAAGGATATCACGGCCGCCAAGGTGCTCGACGGCCGCTTTCCCGAGCGCGTGCTCGAAAAGGCGGTTGAGCGCATGATCCCGCGCGGTCCGCTCGGCCGCGCCCAGATGCGCGCCCTGCACCTCTATGCCGGCGCCGAGCATCCCCATGGCGGCACCCAGCCCGAAGCGTTCGATGTCGCTTCGCTCAATCGCAAGAACAAGGTGGGCGCATGATGTCCGACGAAACCGTAACCACACTCGCCGATCTCGGCGCCCTCACCAGCAGCGCTCCGGCTGCCGCGCCCGCCACGCCGGAAGCTCCTGAAGCTCCCCTGGCTCCCTCGGCTCCGCCCACGCCGCTGCGTGCGCAGGAAATCGACGCCCAGGGCCGCGCCTATGCCACCGGCCGCCGCAAGGACGCGGTCGCGCGCGTCTGGATCAAGCCCGGCTCGGGCAAGGTCACGGTCAACGGCCGTGACCAGGAGGTCTATTTCGCGCGTCCGACCCTGCGCCTGGTGATCAACCAGCCGTTCCAGATCTCGGAGCGCGAAGGCCAGTACGACGTCATCGCCACCGTCAAGGGCGGCGGGCTTTCGGGCCAGGCCGGCGCGGTCAAGCACGGCATCAGCCAGGCGCTGGCCAAGTTCGAGCCGGCACTGCGCGGCACGGTCAAGGCTGCCGGCTTCCTGACCCGCGACAGCCGCGTCGTCGAACGCAAGAAGTACGGCCGGGCCAAGGCTCGCCGCAGCTTCCAGTTCTCCAAGCGCTGATCCGCGTTTCAGTTGGAACACGAAAGGGCGGTCCTGCGGGGCCGCCCTTCTTGTTTGAGCTCAGCCCGTTTTGGCGAGGTGCTCTGCCCAGCCCGCCCCGTCGCCCGGCCCGGTATCGCAGGGATCGCACCGCACCAGCCGGGTCTGCTCGCTGTCGAGGAAGTGGGTTTCGTCTTCCAGGAAGATCGGGCCGATCACCGGGTCGGCCATGATCCGGTAGATCTCGTCGACCGCCTCGGCATTGGGCATTTCCCAGATGGTGACGCAGTCATAGTCGGACGCGCGAGGACCGCCGCCGTCCTTCTCGCGCGCCATATTGTAGTTGCGCTGGTAGGAGAGGATGAGGTGGCCGAAATACTTCTGCCCCAGCACCGAATGGCTGGTTTCGTAATGGTGGCGGAAATGCTCGTGGGTGGTGCCGGGCTTGCGCTTGAGCAGCCACATGATCTTGTACATCGTCCCCTCCTTGTCTGCGAACCCATCAACCCCGGTGCCGAACCGTGACATGCAGCCCTGTCTTGCTTGACCATTCCAGCAGGTTGTAACCCGGCGGCGTCTTGCGCACCCTGGCCGACAGCGTGCCCGCGCCGATCAGCCGTATCGGCCGGCCATCGGCCTCCACCGAAAGATCGAAGGCGTCGTGGACGTGGCCGGACAGCACCGCATCGGCGCCGGCATGGGCCAGCGCGGTCAGCGCCTGGCGTCCGCCCCGAGTGGAACCGGTCGAATGGGTCCCCGCATCGACCAACGGGTGATGGCAGGCGACCAGCCTGAGCCGCTTGCCGCCCGCCTGGTCCAGGCCGATCAAGGCTTCGCGCAAGGCCTCGCGGCTGACGTTGCCTTTCGACCAGTTGAGCCGCAGTTGCGCGCGGGCGACAGTCTTGAGCGGCACCACCCGGACAGAATCGAGCGCAAGGTCGCTGTGAATGGCATGGCGCAAGGCCCGGAACCGGTCATAGGGCCGCGCCAGCCGGCGCAGCGGATCCCAGTAATAGGGCATGTCGTGATTGCCCGGCTCCAGGCTGACCGGCACGCCCAGCGCGCCCAGCCATTCCTGCGCCTGGGCAAATTCGCGGGGGGTGCCGCGCCAGGTCAGGTCGCCGGTGCAGACCACGGCATCGGGGCGCTGGCTGGCCACCTCCTCCGCGAACCATTCAAGCGCGGCGCGGTCCTCGCGTCCGAAGTGCAGGTCGCTGACGTGAAAGATGCGCACGGTGCCGGGCATGGCCGCGAGCAAGCAGATCGCACCCCCGGCTGGCAAGCACAAATCCGCTCCTGCCGTTACGGAACGAGCAGTTTGCCGGGCCTGAATGACGGTTCGTCGAAATGGCGGGCGTTTCATCGGTCCAATCGCGGGCTTTGCAGAATGCGGCGCGCAATGGACAATCCGGCAAGCTAGTCCGGCGCCCATGGAGCGGATGGTACTGGCCTCCGCCCGAACGCGAGGAGCCCGTCATGAACCGTTTCCGTCTAGCCGCGACTATCGCCGCGCTGAGCCTGAGCCTCGGAGCACCGGCCATGGCCGAGACCGCCAAGCTGCGCTACGACGACCTCGATCTGGCCAGCCCGGCCGGACAGGCCGAACTCGCCAGCAGGATCGATGCCGTTGCCGCCAAAGCCTGCCCGATGGAAGGAGTCACCGGCTCGAGATTACCCCAGCGCGAAGAGCGGCAGGCCTGCATCGCCGAGGTGAAGCGCCAGATCCAGACCCGGCTGGCCGGTAAGATCGGCAGCAATCTGGCAACCGCTGGACGCTGACGCAATTGGTGCCGCTGGCTCAGATCCTGTCGCTCAGGATGAGCCAGGCGGCCACGGCATTGGCGAGGCTGTAAAGGGCATAACCCCAGGCCCAGAACAGCGAGCCTTCCGCGACCATCAGCATGGCGCCCAGCAGCATGAAGAATTCCACCGCCAGGCTGAACCGCCCGCCCAGCATGTGAAAGTACCAAGGCAATTGGCCGAGCAGCGGATGGTGGCTTTCGAGAACGGCCTTCTGCATGGCGAAGTTGGCGATGCCGAACAGGAAGAGCACGAACAGCGCCATGACGCCGGCCAGTCTATCGCAGCGGGCGCCATATGGCCATGCCTGAGCGCCATGCCGTTCGTCCCCCCCGATCGGCGCTTTGTCGAACTCTCGCGACTGTTATCGGAAATCAATGGCGGAAAATCGCCCGTTCCGTAGCGTCATCCTGCACGATGGTGCCGGGCTGCGTGCCTCCCTTGCGGGATGCCCGCCATGCCTCAGGCCCGGTCCGGACCAGTCCCCCGGACCGGGCATTTTTTATTTCCCGGCCAGGGCCTTGGCCCGGGCGAGATAGGTCCGCCCGATCCGGACCGAGCTGCCATCCTGCAATTCGGCGAACCAGACGCCCATGCCATCGTGCCGTAATCCGGCGATACGGTCGCGCCGCAGGATCGAGGAACGGTGCAATCGAACGAACATGTCCGGATCGAGCCTGGCCTCCAGCCCCGAGACGGTCTGCAGCAGAAGATAGCTGCGATCGCCGGTGTGCAGGCGGACATAGTCGCGCTCGGCATCGATCCGGTCGACGTCCTCTGCCCGGATGCGCAGCAGTTCCGAACGATGCGGCACCCAGAATTCCGCCAGCCATTCGCTCGGCCTGCGCTCGCGCGCGCCCCGGCGCGCCATGACCCGGGCAATTGCCCGATCCAGCCGCTCGGGCGCGACCGGCTTCAGCACATAGTCGACCGCGTCGAGATCGAAGGCCTCGACCGCGAAACTGTCATGCGCGGTGACGAAGATCAGCGCGGGCGGGTTGCTCGATCGGCCCAGTTCGCGGGCCACCGACAGCCCGTCCATTTCCGGCATGGTCATGTCGAGCAGCACCAGATCGGGCGACAGCGCCTCGACCAGGCGGAGCGCGGCCGCACCATCGCTGGCGGTGCCTGCCACGACAAGTCCCTGGAGCCCGGCGCAGACGATCTGCAGCCGCTCCACCGCCAGCGGTTCGTCATCGACGATCAGGGTGCGCAGGGGCTCAGTCATGGCCGCGCACGAGCGGAATGCCGACCCTGGTGCGATAGCCCTTTTCAAGTGGACCGGTCTCGACGCTGGCCTGCGCGCCGAACCGCGCCTCGAGCCGCTCGCGCACATTGGCGAGCCCGATACCGGTACTAAGCGGTTTGTCGGGGCCCGGACCGGGGCCATCGTCGCTCACTTCGATCAGCAGCCGCCCTGCCTCTTCGCGCGCCGAGATCGTCACGGTGACCGGCGCCTTGCTCTGCGCCACGGCATATTTGACCGAATTTTCCACCAAGGGCTGCAGGATCAGGCCTGGAACCCTGGCGTTCTCGAGCTCTGCCGGAATGTCGAACCGGGTGCGCAACCGGTCGGGAAAGCGGACGCCCTCGATCTCCAGGTACAACTTCTGCATCTCGATTTCCGCGGCAAGCGAATGGTCGCTGCTCGGATCCTCGGACAGGCTGCGGCGGTAGAAGGTGGACAGGGTTTGGATCATCCGCTCCGCCGCCTCGTTCTTGCCGGTCATCACCAGCGCCGAGAGCGAATTGAGCGTGTTGAACAGGAAGTGCGGGTTGATCTGGTAGCGCAGCGAGCGCAATTCCGCCGCCTTGGCCGCCCGCCGGTGCTCGCCTTCGCGCCGTTCGGCGGCGCGGGCATGCTCGGCATTGGCCAGCGCCAGGAAGATCGCCGCCCAGGCCAGCAGCAGGAAATAGCGGCCCGAGGCAAGATCGGTGAGTTGGCGCCAGTCGTTCTCCTTGTCGGTCATGGCGTCGAGCAGGACGTGGGTCTGGCTGGCGGTCCTGCCCTGGCCGGGCTGGCCCGGTGCCATCTCGCTTGGCGCGGGCCGGGGCGGATCGGGAATGTCCACCAGAACATTGCCGGCCTGGTCGCGGCGAATGGTGATGCCGTGGCGTTCGCCGATGTGGCTGACTTCCCGGCTTTCTATGTCGGAAAAGATCCACTGGTTGACTTGGGCCAGCAGCAGCGCACCGGGCAATGCCGCCATCAGCACTGCTGCGACCCGCAGCCACAGCGCCCGCCGTTCGAGCAACAGCAGCAGCGGCCAGAGCAGCGCCGTCACCGCCATCGAGGCCAGGGTCACTTCCAGCCGGCGCGAAGCCATGGCCCAGTCGAATGAAAAGCCTACCGCCCAGCCGCGCAGGGTCGCGAGCAGGAAGTAGCACAGCCACAGCCCGGCAATCGACGCAACGACGATGCGGGCGGGCACGCGCGGAACGGGATAGCCACTAGCTGCCATTGGTGCGGCTTAGCGCGTTTTGGCGGCTACGGCACGTCGTTGATCGAGCAATCCCGGCGGTTGGTCGAACGCACCTATTTCGCCAGCAGGCCTTCCTTGGCGATCTTTTCCTTCCACACCAGCGGCGCAAGCTGGTGGACGTTGTTGCCTTCGGAATCGACCGCCACCGTCACCGGCATGTCCTCGACGGTGAATTCGTAGATCGCTTCCATGCCCAGGTCCTCGAAAGCCACGACCTTCGCCTCGCGGATCGCGCGCGCCACCAGATAGGCCGCGCCGCCGACCGCCATCAGGTAGGCGACCTTGTGATCGGCGATCACCTGCGTCGCGCCCTGGCCGCGTTCGGCCTTGCCGATCATGGTGAGCAGGCCGAGCTGGCACATCATGTCAGTGAACTTGTCCATGCGGGTGGCGGTTGTAGGCCCGGCGGGACCGACCACTTCGCCCATCACCGGATCGACCGGGCCGACGTAGTAGATCGCCCGGCCCCTGAAATCGACGGGCAGTTCCTCGCCCTTGGCCAGCATGTCCTGGATGCGCTTGTGCGCCGCGTCGCGGCCGGTCAGCATCTTGCCGTTGAGCAGCAGGCGGTCGCCCTGCTTCCAGCTTTCGACTTCGGCCTTGGTCAGCGTATCGAGATTGACCTTCTTCGCCGCCTTGTCGGGTGCCCAGTTGACTTTCGGCCATTCATCCAGCTTGGGCGTCTCGAGGAACGAGGGCCCCGAACCGTCCAGCGTGAAGTGGGCGTGGCGGGTGGCGGCGCAGTTGGGGATCATGGCGACGGGCTTGCCGGCGGCGTGGCACGGCCAGTCCTTGATCTTGACGTCGAGGATGGTCGAAAGCCCGCCCAGCCCCTGCGCGCCGATGCCCAGCGCATTGACCTTGTCGAAGATCTCGATGCGCAGCGCCTCTATGTCGTTCTGAGGGCCACGGGCCTTCAGCTGGCCCATGTCGATCGGGTCCATCAACGCCTGCTTGGCGAGAAGCATGCAGTGCTCGGCAGTGCCGCCGATGCCGATGCCGAGCATGCCCGGCGGGCACCAGC
>JAYRPK010000308.1:0-5606 GCA_041911195.1 Novosphingobium sp.
ACTCACACTGCCGACCGGCCTTTCACGGAACAGGTGCGCGCCGCCATGGACAACGTGCTGCGGGTCCTCGCCGCTGCCGGGCTGGGCCCCGAAGATGTGATCAAGGTGACGGCCTACATCGTCGGGGTCGATAACTGGCCCGCGTTCAACGGGGTCTATGCCGAAATGATGGGAGATTCCCGGCCGGCGCGCGCGGTGGTGCCGGTGCCCGAATTGCACCACGGCTATCTCGTCGAACTCGAAGCGATTGCCGCATGCCGCGAGGATACCCCATGAAG
This sequence comes from Novosphingobium sp., assembly GCA_041911195.1. Taxonomy (GTDB): domain Bacteria; phylum Pseudomonadota; class Alphaproteobacteria; order Sphingomonadales; family Sphingomonadaceae; genus Novosphingobium. The sequence continues at coordinate 279 of JAYRPK010000308.1, forward strand.
CTGACGTCCTACTGGCACGACACCGCGCCCCCCTTCATCGGCGGCACGCCGTTCGAGCCCGGCCGCAAGGCCGACGTGGTGGTGGTCGGCGGCGGGCTTACCGGCACTTCGGCGGCCATGGCGCTGGTCAGGAAAGGCGCCAGCGTCACCCTGTGCGAGGCGGACATCATCGGTGCTCAGGCAAGCGGCCGCAACGGCGGCATGTGCAACAACGGCTTCGCGCAGGACTATCGCATGATGGCCGAGCGCCTCGGCAACGAGCGCGCCAATGCCCTCTACCGCGCCTTCGATGCCGGGGTCGATACGGTCGAGCGGCTGGTGCAGGAGGAAGCGATCGACTGCAACTTCGCCCGCACCGGCAAGCTCAAGGTCGCCGCCCGGCCCGAACACTATGAGAAGATCGCCCGCACGCAGGAAGTGCTCGCCGCGCAGGTCGATCCTGATACGCATCTTGTCAGCAAGGCCGAATTGGCCGACGAAATCGGCACTGACCGCTTCCATGGCGGCATGGTCTTCCGCAAGAGCGCCGGGATGCACATGGGCAAGTTCCTGCGGGGCCTCGCCGAAGCGGCGGCGCGGCGCGGCGCGCGCATTCACGAGAACACGCCCGTCACCGGCATCCGCAAGCTGCCCGATGGCCACTTCGAGATCACCACTCCGCACGGCCGGATGGAGGCCGGGCAGGTCCTGCTGGCCAGCGGCATTTCCCGCACCGGCCCGCTTGGCTGGGTCCGCCGCCGCGTGGTGCCGGTGGGCGCCTTCATCATCGCCACCGAACCACTTTCCGCCGAGCAGATGGACCGGCTGACCCCGCGCCGCCGCATGGTGGTGGATACCAAGAACCTGGTGAACTACTTCCGCCACCTGCCGGACAACCGCCTGCTGTTCGGCGGCCGCGCGCGCTTTGCCGTGTCGAACCCCAAGTCCGACGTGAAGAGCGGCAAGATCCTGCACGCATCGCTGCTCGAGGTGTTTCCCGAGCTTGCCGAGACCCGGATCGACTATTGCTGGGGCGGCATGGTCGATATGACGCTGGACCGGCTGCCGCGCGCGGGCCAGCGGAACGGCATCTACTATTCGATGGGATACAGCGGCCACGGCACCCAGATGGCGACCTACATGGGCACCGTCATGGCCGAGGTGATGGACGGCCGGCTGGATCTCAATCCACTCAAGGATTTCGACTGGCCCGCCATTCCCGGACACTTCGGTCCGCCCTGGTTCCTGCCCGTGGTCGGCGCCTGGTACAAGCTGCAGGACATGATCCGGTGACCGATCCGCTTGGGCATTTGCGCAGCGCCGGTCTTCTGGAGCGCATCTACCTCGGCGGTGAATGGCGCGTACCTGCCGGGACCGACAGGGCGAGCGTCATCAATCCCGCCACCGAACAGCCCATAGCCGAGATCGCGCTGGGCAATGCAGCCGACGTCGATGCGGCGGTTGCCGCCGCGCGCGAGGCCTTCGACGCTTGGGCGGACACTCCCCCGGAGGAGCGCGCTCGCTTCCTCGCCGCGATACGAGAGCTGGTGCTCGAGCGGACCGAACTGTTTGCCCGGGCCATGTCGCTGGAAATGGGCGCGGCGATCACCTTTGCCCGCACCGCGCAGGTGCCGCTTGCCGCCGAACACATCCGCGTCGCGGCGGAAAACCTCGCCAAATACCCCTTCCTCCACATGCAGGGCGGCGGCACCGCCATCGCCCGCGAGCCGTTCGGCGTCTGCGGCCTGATCACGCCGTGGAACTGGCCGCTCTACCAGATCACCGCCAAGGTCTCCCCGGCGCTGGCGGCCGGGTGCACCGTGGTGCTCAAGCCCAGCGAACTGTCGCCCCTCAGCGCCCTGCTGTTCGCCGAAGTTGTGGCCGATGCCGGGCTGCCTGCCGGCGTGTTCAACCTCGTCAATGGCACCGGCCCCGAAGTGGGCGAGGCCCTTTCGCGCCATCCCGGGATCGACATGATCTCGCTGACCGGCTCCACCCGCGCCGGCGTTCTTGTATCGCAGGCGGCAGCGCAGACCATCAAGCGGGTGACGCTGGAACTGGGCGGCAAGTCGCCCAACATCGTGCTGCCCGATGCCGACCTAGACCGCGCGATCGCGCCCGGCATCGGTTCGTGCATGCGCAATGTCGGCCAGTCCTGCAGCGCGCCGACGCGGATGATCGTGCCGCGCGCCGCGCTGGCGCAAGTGGAGCGAATCGCGGCGGAAACGGTGGCGCAATTCGTCGTCGGCGATCCGCTTGCCGAGGCGACCACGCACGGCCCCATCGCCAACAAGGCGCAGTACGAGCGAGTCCAGCGCATGATCGGGATCGGCATCGCGGAAGGAGCGAAGCTGGTTTGCGGCGGCCTCGGCCGGCCGGAGGGCCTCGCCAGCGGCTATTACGCCCGACCGACGGTGTTTTCCGAAGTGCAGCCTGACATGGCCATCGCCCAGGAGGAGATCTTCGGGCCCGTCTTTTCGATCATCCCCTATGACACTGTCGAGGAGGCCATCGCCATCGCCAACGGCACGGTCTACGGCCTCGGCGCGCATGTCCAGGGCACCGACATGGCGCAGGCGCGCGCCGTGGCGCGGCGGATCCGCAGCGGACAGGTCCACATCAACTATCCGGCGTGGGACCCGCAGGCGCCGTTCGGCGGCTACAAGCAATCGGGCAATGGCCGCGAATACGGGGTCTTCGGGATGGAGGAGTTTCTCGAAACCAAGGGCATTCTTGGTTTCGAGCAGCAGGCCTAGAGCGGACCGACCTTCAGCTTGGTGCCATCGGTCAGCCGCGAAAGGCGGAACTGGTCCGGATCGACCGCGGGCGTATCGTTCGTCACCAGCTGAGAAGCGAGGTAGCCAATCCCTGGGCCGAGGCCGAAGCCGTGCCCGGAACAGCCGGCGGCAACATAGAGCCCGCCGACCTTATCGGTCCCCGACACCACCGGGATGGCATCGGGCGTGCAGTCCACATAGGCGCCCCAGGCATGGTCGATTTCGACATTGGCGAGCTCCGGAAATGTGCCGCGCACGTTGTCCATGATGTTGCGCACCAACTTGGCGTTCGGCTCGGGGTCGAGAACGCGGTTCTTCTCGAACAGTCGCTTATCGTTGGTCAGCAGCGCGCCCAACGACTCAGGACCCGAGAAGAACGACTTGCCCATGGTCATCTGCACCGATTTCAGCCGCTGGATGAACTGGGGCATGAACTGGCGCGAATAGCGGATGCCCTGCGCGGTCAGCTCCAGCGTCGCCCTTCCGCTGATCGCCAGGGTGTAGCTGCCGTCGAGGCGGCGGGTCATGGCGAAATCGGGCGAATAGAGCACTTCGCCGACATTCGCGGTCGGCTTGGTGCGCACGGCTGTCTGGCGCACGGCGGCCTGGGGGAAGCTGACGCCGTGGGGGCGCAGGAAGCGCGACGCCCAGGCCCCCGCCGCCACCACCACCGCGCTGGTCCTGATCGTGCCGGCTTCAGTATGGACGCCGATCACCTGCCCGTTGGAGATGTCGAGCTCGCGCGCGGCGCAGCCCTGGTGGATGGTCGCGCCATTGGCGCGCGCGCCCTCGGCAATCACCGGGACGGCAAGCCAGGGTTCGCCCTTGCCGTCTTCCATCGAATGCAACCCGCCGCGCCAGGTATGCCGGGTCTGCGGTATCTTGACGGCCGCCTCGGCAGCGCTGAGCATGCGCGTTTTCACGCCGAATTCCTGCGCCACCGGCAGCCAGGATTCCCAGCCCGCCAGCGCCTTCTCGTCATAGGTCGCATAGATCAGACCACAGCGGCGAAAGCCGGGATCGCGTCCGATTTCTGCCGCAAAGCCATCCCAAAGGTTCATCGACAGCAGGGCCAGTGGCATCTCGCGCGGGTCGCGGTTCTGGAGGCGGCACCAGCCCCAGGTACGGCTCGACTGCTCGCAACCGAGATAGCCCTTTTCCAGCAAGGCCACTGAAAGCCCCCGCTTGGCCAGGAAATAGGCGGCGGTCGCACCGACTATGCCGCCGCCGATGACCACGACGTCCACCGCCTCGGGCAGGGTTTCGTCGCTGGCGATGCGTTCAATCACTGGAGACATGGCGGGACCTTTGGAGCAACGGGGTCGGGCATGGAGCGGCCCTGACAGGTTGATGCCATTGCCGGGCCGAAAGAATGTTCCGAATCTGCAACGAAAATTGGCAGATGCACCGCTACACGGCCGAGTTCCACAGCAAATTCCGTCCAATAGGCGCAGTCTTGCGGGCAAGAAGCTCATGCAAGGAACCCGCCGTGTCGACCACAATCGACTGCCCCACTTTCATCGACCTGCGCACACTGGCGCAAGAGGTTCCCGCGGCCGCGTCCGGCCTTGAAGACCCGTTCGGTGCCGGCGCCCGGCGGTTCGATGTCAGGGCCGGACCTTGCGCGGTCTTCGCCGTCGCGCCTGCGGCTGGAAGCGGCACGTGCACCTCGCTGGACAGCGATATGTGGCTGCTGGTGGAAGGCGGCTCCGTGACCCTTGCCGGACCGGCTGGCGAAGTCGTGCTGAATGCCGGCGAAAGCTGCGTCATTGCCCGGGCAACACCGTTCGCATGGCAGGCTTCGCCGGGCACCACCCTGATCGGCATGAGCTATCCCGGCGGCGAGGGTGGCGAGCCGGGCATCGTCGAGATCGACAACGATGCCACGCTCGCCCCGTCCAATCCGCCAGCGGCGCATCTCCTGCTAGGTGAAACGCCGGCGTGCCGGTCCAACAATCACTTCGCTTCGCGTGACCAAACGTTCAAGTGCGGCATCTGGGATTCAACGCCCTACCAGCGCACGCCCATCTACTTCCATCACACCGAACTGATGCACCTGCTGGCCGGCTCGGTGAGCTTCACCGATGCCGCGGGCCGCAGTGCGACGTTTTCGAAGGGTGACACCTTCATTATCGAGCAGGGCGCGGAATGCAGCTGGGACAGCCAGGAAGTGGTCGCCAAGATTTACGCGCAGTTCAAGCCGGCGGCCTGATGAGGGTCAGAAGCTGAAACCCACGCCGACGATCGCCCGGGGTTCCTGCGTTGGGTCGCCAGCGGCGAGCGCGATGTCGCGGGTTGAGCCGAGCAGCCGCTCATGGACAACCCCGGTATAGACGTTGAAGTTCTCGCCAAGCTCCCGCCGCAATCTCAAGGATGCCTCGATGTTCGTCAGCCCGTTGCCGAGGTTCTCGGCGGCGATGTCCTGAGCCGACCAGCCGAGAATGAACCTGGGCTCCAGCGCGAGACGCGGCGCGAGGTCGACCCCCAGCACAAGTTGCGCGGCGCCGGTAAGATCACCGTCCTGGGAGACATAGAAGTAATGCTCGGCCTCCAGGCCCGGGAGCAATTCCCC
>JAYRPK010000309.1:0-8277 GCA_041911195.1 Novosphingobium sp.
CGCGTGCGGGCGCGGGCGGCGGCAATCGCGGCGGAGCGGGCGCGGCCGGCGCCGGCCTGGGCATCTTCCGAGGCGGCGAGTTGCCGCCTGAGGCCGCCGATCCGCGCCGGGAAAGCCGCAAGCCGGGCTTCGGCCTCGGCCAGGCGCAGTTTCTGCGGCTCGCTATCGAGTTCGGCAAGGACTTCGCCCGCGCGCACCCTGCGGCCGATGAACAGGCCGGATGCGACCAGCCTGCCCTTCTGGATCGGCGAGACGTCGCGCGATGCGGACGTCACTTCGACATGCGCCGTCTTCGACACCTCATAGACCGTCACGCGGCCCAGGCCGAGCCACAGCGCCCACAACAGCAGGCACAGCAAAGCAGCCCACACGGCCAATCGCCCGCCCAGCCCGCGGTCGGCCCGCAGCGCGCGCGTCGTTCGTGAAAAAGCGGAACCCATTGCCATCCCTGCAGTCATCTCGCGGGACATTAACGATCCCGCCGGGCAGATTATTCACGGCAAAAAAATTATTTTCTCAGCGGGAATAATCCGCGCCGCCAGACCGTTAGCGATCCCAAGGTCGTGGGGAATGTTCGTGGATCTGATAAGCGGAACATTGAGTGCAGGGATTGGGGCGCAATCGGCCGCGGGCGTGATGCCGGCGTCCAGCCTGGTCCTGCCCCATGCGCGTTCCGCCTTGCTGCAGCAATCGCGCGAGGATGACGGCTCGCCGCTGCTCACCCTGTTCCACGGCGACAAGGAAGTGACTTTCGACGATCCCGTCCAGTTCGAATTCGCGCGCAAGCTGGTCGAGGGCAAGCCCTTCCTCGCGCGTGATGCAGCGAACTGGGGCGGGATCGGCTGGCAGATGGCGCAGGAGCTGCTTTCCGCGCTGGTCGAAGAGGGCGTGCTGGTCCCGGCCGGGGAGGCCGTGCTCCAGGATCGCCACGACAACACGCCGATGCCTTCACCGCTGCCGTCCGCGCCGATGGCCCGCGCGCGCAGCTGGATGGATGCGGATTCGCTGATGCTCGAGCTGACCGGGTCGGAGCTCGACATCGCCTATCTCGAACTGGTCGTGCCGATCTTCCGGACCGGCCACCTGTTCGTCGATCGCGACGGGCGGCAAGTGGGGGAGGCCAATGTCTTCCCGGCAACCGCCCGGATCGACGTGCCGACCGACTGGCGAGGCTGCCCTTATGCCGGCAACCGCTACCAGGCGGAAAAGCCGATGAACGTCACCGCGCTGCGGGCTATGCGCAAGCATTGGCGGCAGGTCATGGCGCTGGCCGTCAATATCCGCGCCAGCTATCTCGCTCGCTTTCCCGAAGCGCGCCAGGGCTGGACGGTCGGCGATGTCGAGCGGCTGACCGTCGCGGTGCTGGCGCTGCCCAGTTTCCTGATGCTGCGCTGCGATTCGCCGCTGGCGAACGGCGATCTGCACCCGGCGCTGTCCAACCTGTTCCGCGTCACCGATGGCCTTCGCATGGTGATGCACCAGATGCTGTTCCTGCCGCTGCACGAGCAGATGAAGCGTCCGGACGCGCCGGTAACCGCCGGCGAGATCCTGGACTATGCCGACCGCAACTATTCCTTCCATTCCGACCACGGCGTCTGCGCCGGCCCGCGCTTCATGGTCCAGGATTTCCTCGGCGTGCTGCTCGACGGGGCGGAGCCGCAGGGCGGCTTCGATCCGCAGATCGATCCGGAACTGATCGCCGCGCTCAACTGCATCGAGCCGGCTTTTGACTATGCCATGCTGGGCCTGCAGGCCTATGGCGCGGTGTTCTCGCTGTGGCCGGCCATGACCCGCACCTATGAGGCGCTGCATCGGCTGCTGGACAGCCAGAGCGCCTCGGCCAGCCCCGAGGCGGCAGCCGTCGCCCGGCGCTTCCAGGATCATTTCGATGCGCTCAGCTTTCGCTCGTTCCTCGCCAGCGAGGATTGGCGCGAGCACCGCGAGGCGGTTTACGACGACATGTTCGCGCGTTGCACCGCCGCGGTTTCAGGATCGGCGCCCCCGGCGCCGTTGTCGGCGATCATTGCCCCGATCGCCGCGAGGGAGGGGCAGTCGCGTGCAGCCCTGGCTGCCGCGGCTGCCGCCCGCTTCGGCCCGGGCAGCGAGGCGCTGGCCGGTGAATTCGCCGACCTCGTCATGGAATTCCTGCTTCGCGGCCAGCGCATCGTTGCGCTTGCCGAAGAGATCCAGGCCGAAACCGCGGAGCTGCTGCACCGCGAGGCGCCGGGCCACCGGCTGAGCCTGCAGCAGCTCAACCTGCACAATGTCCTGATGGGAGAGGATGTCCGCACCGTCCCCTTCCTGCCTGACGAACTTGCGAGGCTGTTCGGCGTCGAGATCCATGTCGATGCCGAAGAGATCGAAATCCGGGAGCGGCCAGAGGCCGCATCCGACCGCCATTCGCCGGCCGTGACGATCGGCGAATAACCCAGTGCCGAGGGGCACTTTCCAAGCAAAGGAAGTATAATGAAGATCAAGACCAACATCCGTGCCGGCCAGGGCGGCGCAGACGACACCAGCACCACCGACACTTCGACCTCGACGTCGTCGCAGAACCAGCGGCAGAAGGGCAAGGACACCACGGTCGTCTATACCCGCTGCGCCGGTTACTGATCCACGGATCGGAATGCGGGAATGGCCGGACCTTGTGTCCGGCCATTCCTTGCGTCTGGCATGGCTGTAAAATTGCATTTCATGCGGCCCTCAGGGACAGCGCTGGCCATTGCGGCCCTGTTCGTCTGCGCGCCGTTGACGGCCGCGCGCGAAGCGCCGCTGCCTGACGTTCCCCTGCCCGGCCAGTTCGACCATGCCTCGCCGCAACTTGCGGCGCCGATGGCCAGTGACGGCTGGTGGAAAGTCTTCGCCGATCCGCAGCTTGATGCGCTGATGGCGCGGATGCATGCCGGCAATACCGGCATTGCCCAGGCCGCCGCCCGGCTTGACGCGGCAAGAGCGCAGGCGCGGCTGGGCAAGGCCTCGCAGTTGCCCGAGCTTGGCCTTACCGCCAGTGCCAGCCATGCCGGCGGCCCCCTGGTCAACGAAGCCGGTACCAGCGGCAGCCTGTTCACTGCGCGGGCGACCATTTCCTGGGAAGCCGACCTGCTCGGCAAGCTTTCCAGCGAGCGCAGCGCCGAGCGGCTGGAGGCGAAGGCCGCCGAAGCCCTGCTGGCCGACACGCGTCTGCTGATGGAGGCAGAAACCGCTCATGCCTTTTTCCAGGCGCGCTACCTGGGACTGGCGTGCGCGGAAGCGCGGCGCCAAGTCGCCCTGTTCAATGAGGCCGCGGCCATTTCTGCCAACCGGCTGAATCTGGGCCTGATCGACCGGGCGAGCGCAAATCGCGCGATCCAGCAGCGCGACGCGGCCCGCCGCACTGCCGCCGACCTCGCCCTCGAACGCGACGACACGCTGCGCCGGATCGCCTTCCTGCTTGGCGACACCACTTCCCCCGGGCTGGACATGAACGACTTGCCGGATGCACCCATGGTGCCTGCCGGCCTGCCCGCGGACATGCTGGCGCGCCGCCCCGATGTGGCGGCGGCGATTGCCCGAGTGGAAGCTTCGGACAACCGGCTGCGCGCCGCACGCAAGAGCTGGCTGCCAAGCTTCAGCCTGACCGCTTCGGGCGGCGCGGCATCGCCTTCGCTCGGCCAGATCCTGGCTTCTTCGGCTCGCGATTTTGGACTTTCGGCGCTGCTGTCGCTGCCGATCTTCGATGGCGGGCGGCGCAAGGCGGCGATCGGCGGGCGCAGGGCAGAACTGGATCTTGCCGCCGCGCAGTATCGCGAGAGCGTGCTGGCATCGGTGCGCGAAGTGAACGACACCCTGGGCGCCGTGCAGGCAAGCGTCCTTGGCCTCGATCTCGCAAGGGATCGGCTGGCGCTGGGCGAGGCCAATCGCGCGATTGCCGCCAGCCGCGCCGCCAATGGCCTGTCCAGCCGGTCATCGGCGCTCGAGGCGGAACTGGCGGTCTCGGACCTGCGGCTCCAGGCGCTGGCGGCCCACCACGCCCGGATCGCCGCCAGCATCGGCCTGATAGAGGCGCTCGGCGGCGGCTGGTAGCAGCGAGAGCGCAAGAATCCAGACCTGCATGGTCTGCGGGTGGAGCGGTGCACCGCGAACTTGGTTCATCATGTTGGCTTCGATGTATTCCGCCAGTTCGCCGGCGATGTAGCTGGGACCTTTATCTCTGAGCAGCCCGATCCGGTTCCATACTCGGCCCGGGGGTGGATGGTCGAGCTTCGAACGCCTCCGGCCCGCCTTCGAGGAAACGATCGCACCAGCGGTAGAACGTCCGGCGAGGGATGCCGATCTCTGGCCAAACCCTGCAAATCAAATCGCAGGACACCAAGCCTCAAGCGGCAGGCCGCTGGCTATGTCGTCCGCCGCCTCACCGTCATGCGGACGTTCAGGACTTTTCGAAGCGTTCGCGACAAAGCGATAGCCGAGCCCTCGCACGGTTCGGATCGCATTTCGGCCAATCTTTCGGCGCAGCCGCGCCACGTTCACTTCGACCGCATTGTGGCTGCGCCCCGATGGCTGCGCGTAAAGCTTGCCCCGCAACTCGTCGTGGGTGAGGACACGCTCCTGGTTCAGGATGAAGAGGCGCAAAAGGCGGAATTCGTTGCGCGTGAGGTCAAGCGGCTCTCCGCCGAGCCGGGCGGAACGGCCCTTGATATCGATTTCGATATCGCCGGAGACGATGCAATCGCCCGTGCTGCCCGCACTGCGACGGATGATCGCGCGCAGCCGCGCGGCGACTTCCTCGGCGCGAACCGGCTTGGTGAGGTAATCGTCTGCTCCCGCGTCCAGGCATTCCACCCGTTCGCGCCAGTGGCATTGCGAGGAAAGCACGATCAGTGGTTGCCAGACGCCGGCATCGCGTAACGGCCTGACATGGCGCGCACCCGCCTGTCCGAATGCGCCGAGATTGACGATGACGGCGCTGCTCCTTGCGGCTAGGCCGCTGCGCAGCGCCTGTTCGGCCGAGCCGGATTCTCGGGTAATGAATCCCGAATCCTGCAGCCGGTCGGACAGCCAGCAGCCGAAATCCCGGTCTTCCTCGATCAATAGCAATTGCAAGCGGACCCGCTCCATTATCGTTTTGGAGATATTTTAGTATTTCACCAGCCTATCCGCGCCGCCATGCGCCAAATCAAACCGTGCCGAACTTTGTTTCGACCATAATCCCCATGTCGTGCAGAAATTGCGTCGGGAGGAGCCCGCCAGCACAGACTATGACATCGTCGTTGGCGATCAGGCGAAGCTGCCCCGCATGCTCCAGAGTGACCGATCCGGAGTCGATCGAGCGGACCGTGCTGCCAAGCAACTGTTCCAGGGCGCCTCCCGCCGCCAGTTGCGCCACCCGGTCGCGGTTTTTCGAGCGCGCCCGCGAATAGGCGGAGCCACGGTAACTCAAGGTCACCTGCGCCCCCGGCTGCTCGGCCAGCTGGGCAGCCGCTTCCAAAGCGCTGTCCCCGCCGCCGACGACCAGCACCTTGCGCCCGGCATACTGTTCGGCATCGATCAGCCGATAGACGACCTTGCCCAGCTCTTCGCCAGGCACGCCCAGCGGCCGTGGCGTGCCCCTGCGGCCGATCGCGAGGAGCACGGACCTGGTGCGATATCGGCGCTTGGGCGTGACCACCTCGAACAGGTCGCCAAGCCGCTCGACCGCCGTCACCTGTTCCTCGAACCGCGGGGAAAGGCCGGTGCGCTGCAGCACATCCTCCCAGAAGGCCAGCAGCTTTTCCTTGCTGATCTCGCCGAAACGCACCTGGCCGATCAGCGGCAGCTGCGCCGGTGCGGTCATCACCAGCTTGCCGCGCGGGAAATGGGCGACCGTGCCGCCCAGGCTCGCCTGGTCCAGGGTCACGAAGGCCAGCTTGCGCTCCATCGCGCCAAGGCTTGCGGCAATGCCGGCGGGGCCACAGCCGACGATGACCGCGTCGAGCACGTCGGGCCCGCCCGCCACGCCGCGCGCCCGGTCGGCGATATGGCCGATCGCCTGCCGGCCCTGCTCGATCGCGTTCTTGATCAGCCCCATGCCGCCCAGCTCGCCGGCGATATAAATGCCGGGCACGCTGGTTTCGAATTGCGGCGTCAGCACCGGGATGTCGACGCCCCGGGTTTCGGTGCCGAAGACCAGCGTGATGGCATTGGTCGGGCAGGCGGCCTGGCAAGCGCCATGGCCGACGCACAGGCTGGGCTCGACCAGCGCGGCCTTGCCATCGACGATGCCCAGCACGTGCTTTTCGGGGCATGCCTTGACGCAGGCGGCGCACCCCAGGCAGCGCGCCGGATCGATCACCGGATGCAGCGAGTTCGGCTCATGCAGGCCGGCCGCGCGGTTATCCTCGATGATGGCAAGATTGCGCCGCGACCGCCGCCTGTTGGCAACAGTCCAGCCGATCCACAGCGCCAGCAGGGGCGCCACATAGACAATCAGTATCGGATCGAGAGTCATGGCTGAGCGGGTACGGAGAATTCCCTGGCGGCGGCATTGATGCGGGCAAGCTCCGCGGTGTTGCCGGCAAAGGCCTGGCGGGCCGAGGCAAGGTCGCGTGCGGCCTGGCTGCCCTGGTTGAGCACCATCCGCGATCGCAGCAGGCGGATCCAGCCGTCGGCATCCTTGGGGTTGGCCCGCAATTTCGCCGCCAGACCTTCCACCATTTGGTCGACCATCGCCTGGCGATCCGAGGCCGGCAGGCTGCTGGCCGATTGCATCGCGGCGCTATCGATCGGCGGCGCGGCGGCAGCCGCGGCGACCGGCGGCGGGTTCTTGAGGCGTGAGGAAACATCGACGCCCAGCTTGCTTGCCGTGTCGCGGATGCGCTTGTGCAGGTCTTCCTGCCAGGCGGCATCGGCGGGGCCGTCATTGGCCAGCGTGATCCACTGTTCGAGCGCCTGCTTTTCCTGACCGTGCTGGGCCAGCCACAGCGCCTGGAAAAAGCGGGCGCGCGGTTCGTTACGGTCGAGTGCGATCGCTCGGTCGAATTCGGCCTTGGCCTCGGGCGTGACCGTGTCCTTCGCCACCCCAACCATCGCCTCGCCATAGCCGGCATGGGCGATCGCGCTTTGTGGCAATAGGGTAATTGCACGGCGATAGGGTTCCAGCGCCTTTTCTGGATGGCCGGTCATCACATAGGACCAGCCAAGCATGCGGAAGCCCTCGCCGTCGTTGGGGTTCTGCTCCAGCCGCTTGGCCAGCCTGCCGATCATCGTATCGACATCGTCCAGCGCCTGCGATGGAGCACCGGACGGCGCGCCGGATGCACTTTCCGATCCGGATTCGGTCGTTGCAGGGCCGCGGAACAGGAAGACCGCCCCTGCCAGTGCGACCAGGACAATGGCCCCGATCAACATGGTGCGCGGGCTCGCCGCCGATGCAACGCCCATTGTACCGGACGATGCGTCGGACACTTCTCCGTTCGATTCCGGCGCAGCGCCACGCGATTGCCAAATGCGCATGCCGACCACGCCAAGGGCAATGCCAGCCAGTCCGGTCAAAATGTATTGCAGCATGTTAATCCCACTTGCGAACACCTTGTCAGGACAAGGCGGTGCACATCTCGATTACCGTCAAACCCCAGCACAGCTTGCCGATGCACCCAATCCATTCCTGACACGAACCTGTCAAAACGCCCGATCGACGGCATACCGCCTCGCCTGCGGGACGAAATGCGCGGCCGATCGCACCCAGACGGGAAGCAAAGGCTAAGCAGATCGTGTCAGACACAGACTAGTACATGCAATCCCAGAGACACTTCGAACATGGCGACCAAAGCAGACAAGATATCGCTAAGGCATGAAAAACCACGGTTAAGCGCCGGCATGGTCGAGCGGGTCGTCTCGCTGGCAGTGCTGGCCATCGTGGTTCTTGCCATCGTCTGGGGCTGGACGCATCGCACAGACGGTTCGATCGATCCCGAACACGGTGTGGGCTATGCGCTGGGCATCGTCGGCGGATCGATGATGCTGCTCCTGCTCGCTTATCCGCTGCGCAAGCGGGCCCGGCCCGCCAGCCGGGCGCCGGGATCCGTCGGCTTCTGGTTCCGCCTGCACATGCTGCTCGGCCTCGCCGGGCCGCTGGCCATCATGTACCATTCCCGCTTCAGCTGGGGCGCGCTCAACAGCGCGGTTGCGCTTGGCACGATGATCGTCGTTGCCTCCAGCGGCCTGATCGGGCGCTTCTTCTATTCGCGGGTCCATCGCGGCTATTCGCAGCGCAAGCTGGAACTGCGCGCACTCAAGGATGAGATGGATGCGCTTCTGCTC
>JAYRPK010000310.1:0-8300 GCA_041911195.1 Novosphingobium sp.
ACTCGCGCGTCGGTGAACAAGATCGCCGCCCTGTTCGCCAAAATGGGCCCAACGGCCTAATCGAGGCTATGTGTCGTCTGGCGATCGCGCCGCTTCTGCGGCTCGGTCGAGACTGAATCTGCTCATCGTAATCCATTTTCCCAGCGGGTTGAAACGGCCGAACCGCTGAGCGCTCACCAGTAGGCGATAATATGCGATTGTTGCACAGTGGCGATCCGGAACGCGGCCGGCTCTGGCGCGAGGTGGTGCAGACCGCCTCGTCCGCCAAGTGGATCGCACTCGCGGCTAATGACAGGCGGCCGGCAGCGCGGCATTCCGTGCTGAAATAGGCCGAACAAGGCTATCTGATCACTTGCGCAATCCTGCCAATCGGAAACAAGTTTCGCGCAATCGGTGGCCAGTTAAGTATCGCAACCAGGGATCGGCACGATCCGGCAAGAGAGGTGTCAGACACGATGACCAGCTTCCGGCCCCAATACATCAGCTTCGACTGCTACGGCACGCTCATCCGCTTCCACATGTCGGAAATGGCCCGCGAATTCTTCGCCGACCGGCTGCCGCCCGAAGCGATGGACGAGATGTGCCGCAAGTTCTCCGCCTATCGCTTCGATGAAACGCTCGACACCTGGAAGCCCTACCGCGAGCTGATCCGCAATGCCGTGCGCCGCACCGCGAAGGCATTCGGCGTCGAATACCGCGAAGCCGATGCCGATTCGATCTACGAGATGGTGCCCCAGTGGGGCCCGCACCCGGACGTCCCCGGCGGGCTGGCGAAGATCGCAGACAAAATCCCGCTGGTGATCCTGTCCAACGCGATGAACGAGCAGATTCCGCACAATGTCGCCAAGCTCGGCGCGCCGTTCCACCGGGTCTACACGGCCGAGAGCGCGCAGGCCTACAAGCCGCGGATGAAGGCTTTCGAATACATGTTCGACCAGCTCGGCTGCGGCCCGGAAGCGATGATGCACGTCTCTTCCAGCTTCCGCTACGACCAGAACACCGCGACCGACCTCGGCTTCGGCTGCCGGGTCTTCGTCGGGCGCGGGCACGAGCCGTCGAACGCCAACTACCGCGACGTCGAGATCCCGCACATCGGCTGCCTGCCCGGCGTGGTGGGATTGTGACTGCCGCGCCGGACCTTACGTCCGGCGCAATATTGTTCTTTTTTCGCGGGAAAACCGGCAGCCCATGCCAGTTCCCGCCTGCTAGGCGGCGGCGCCCGCGACGGCCAACCTTGATGGACATGTCATGCAGAAAACAACGGAGCTGAACGCCCCTCTCGTCATCCGGCCGATGACGGTAGCCGACGTCGAAGCGGCCACCGAGCTCTCGCGCGAGCAGCAATGGCCGCACCGCGAAGAGGACTGGGAACTGCTCCTCTCGATGGGCGAAGGGCTGGTTGCCGAAAGGAACGGCAAGCTCGTCGGCACCACCCTGTGCTGGCGTTACGGCACGGACATGGCCACCATCGGCCTGGTGATCGTCAGTCCGGCGGTCCAGGGCCAGGGCATCGGCCGCAAGCTGATGGAATCGACGATTGCCAACCTCGGCGAACGCACGATCGTGCTCAACGCCACCGAGGAAGGCCTGCCGCTTTACCTGAAACTCGGCTTTGTCGAGACGGGCACCGTCTGCCAGCACCAGGGCGTGTTGCAGGATGTCCCGCTGGCCGAACTCCTGCCCGGCGACCGGATCCGCCCGAAAGGCAAGGCCGATTCCGGCCTTGCCGCGCTTTACAGCGCCGCCAACGGCATGGACCGGGCGGAACTGTTCCAGGCGCTGGCGCAGAACAGCCGCACCGTCGTCCATTCGCGCAACAATGCCGCCACCGGTTTCGCCATGCTGCGCCGGTTCGGGCGCGGCTGGGCGATCGCCCCGGTGGTGGCGCCTGACAGCGCCAGCGCCAAGGCGCTGATCCTCCACTGGCTGGGCGTCAAGCAGGGCAGCTTCTGCCGCATCGACATCACCGCCGAAAGCGGCCTGGGCGAATGGCTGGAGGGGCTTGGCCTGCCATGCGTCGGCACTGTGCGCACCATGGCGCGCGGCCCGGCCCCCGCACCCGCGCCGGGCGCGAAGGTCTTCGCTCTTGCCGGGCAGCCGCTGGGATGACTCTTGAACTGAAAGACCCGGGCTTGCTGCGCCAGGCGGCCCTGATCGGCGGGCAGTGGATCCCGGCGGAGGGCCGCGCGGCGGTCTGCGTCGAGAATCCGGCCACCGGGGAGCCAGTCGGTTACGTGCCCGATTGCAGCGCGGCGGAAACCGAACAGGCCATCGACGCCGCCGAAGCCGCCTGGCCGGAATGGCGCGGGCGCACGGCGCATGAGCGCGCCGCCTTGCTCGAGGCTTGGCACGCGCTGATGCTCGACAATGTCGACGACCTCGCCCTGATCATGACCGCGGAACAGGGCAAACCCTATGCCGAGGCCCAGGGCGAAATCCGCTATGCCGCCACTTTCATCAAGTGGTTCGCCGAGGAAGGCCGCCGCGTCGGGGGACACAATGTCGCCGCTCCCGAGCGCGACCGGCGGATCATCCTGCTGAAGGAGCCGATCGGCGTTGCCGCCGCGATCACGCCCTGGAACTTCCCGGCCCAGACCATCACCCGCAAGTGCTCCGCAGCCCTCGCCGCCGGTTGCCCGGTGATCATCAAGCCTTCGGACCTCACCCCGTTCACCGCGCTGGCGCTGGGCGAACTGGCCATGCGCGCTGGTCTTCCGGCGGGCGTGGTCAACGTCGTCACCGGCATGCCGCAGGAAATCGGCGCGACGATCACCGCCAGCCCGATCGTACGCAAGCTGTCGTTCACCGGCTCCACCCGCGTCGGCAAGCTGCTCTATGGGCAATGCGCCGAGACGGTGAAGAAGCTCAGCCTCGAACTGGGCGGCAATGCGCCGCTGATCGTCTTCGAGGACGCCGATCTCGATCTTGCCGTCAGGGCGACGATGATCAGCAAGTTCCGCAACGGCGGGCAGACCTGCGTCTGCGCCAACCGCATCCTGGTGCACACGTCCGTGCACGACGAATTCGCCGCCCGGCTCGGCCAGGCGGTATCCGCGCTGCACGTGGCGCCGGGCATGGAGCCGGGCTCCACCATCGGCCCGATGGTCAGCCATGCGACCGCCGAAAAGGTCCGCACCCATGTCGCGGATGCGCTGGCAAAGGGCGGGACGATCCTCGCCAGCGGCAGCGGCCGGCAAGACGGCAACTTCGTCCTGCCCATGGTGATCGGCGGCGCCCGTCCGGACATGATCTGCGCTGCTGAGGAAACCTTCGGCCCGGTCGCCCCGCTCTATCGCTTCGGCGACGAGGCGGAGGCACTCGACCTCGCCAATTCCACCCCCTATGGCCTCGCCAGCTACTTCTACACCCGCGACCTGTCGCGCGCCTTCCGGGTCGCCGAGCGGCTGGAGGCGGGCATGGTCGGGCTGAACACGGGCTCGCTGGCGATGGAAATGGCGCCGTTCGGCGGGGTCAAGCAATCGGGCCTCGGCCGCGAAGGCGGACACGAGGGCATCGAGGAATATCTGGAAACCAAGGCTTTCCATATCGGCGGGCTGGAACTTTGAGGGGCCTTTCGTGACCAGCAATCGCAAGTATGCCATTTCGGTGATCGCCGGCGACGGCATCGGCAAGGAAGTGATGCCCGAAGGCATCCGCGCGCTTGAGGCGGCGGCCACAAAGTTCGGCTTCGAGATCGAGCAGCAGTGGCATGACTTCGCCAGTTGCGACTATTACGCCGCCCACGGCCAGATGATGCCCGACGACTGGAAGGCCCGCATCGGCAAGCCCGACGCGATCTTCTTCGGCGCGGTGGGCTGGCCCGAGACCGTTCCCGATCACATCTCGCTGTGGCAATCGCTGCTGCAGTTCCGCCGCGAATACGACCAGTACATCAACCTGCGCCCTGTGCGCCTCATGCCGGGCGTTCCTTGCCCGCTGGCCAATCGCCAGCCCGGCGACATCGACTTCTGGGTGGTGCGCGAGAACACCGAAGGCGAATACAGCTCGGTCGGCGGGCACATGTTCGCGGGGACCGAGCGGGAAGTGGTGATCCAGGAAACCGTGATGACCCGCTTCGGCGTCGATCGCGTCCTGCGCTTCGCCTTCGACCTTGCCAGCAAGCGCGAGCGCCGGCACCTCACCTCCGCCACCAAGTCCAACGGCATCGCCATCACCATGCCGTTCTGGGATTCCCGCGTCGAGGCGATCGCCGCCGAATACCCGGCGGTGAGCCACGACAAGTACCACATCGACATCCTGACCGCGCAGTTCGTGATGAATCCCGATCGCTTCGACGTGGTCGTCGCCTCGAACCTGTTCGGCGACATCCTCTCGGACCTGGGGCCGGCCTGCACGGGCACCATCGGCGTCGCCCCCTCGGGCAATCTCAATCCCGATGGCACCCATCCCTCGCTGTTCGAGCCGGTCCACGGTTCGGCGCCGGATATCGCCGGCAAGGGCATCGCCAATCCGGTCGGGCAGATCTGGTCGGCGGCGATGATGCTGGAGCATTTCGGCGAGGTGGAAGCCGCCGCCGCGATCATGCGAGCGATCGAAGAAGTGCTCTCCACCCCCGCCGGCCGCACCGCCGATCTCAAGGGCAGCGCCAACACGGTAAGCTGCGGCAAGGCCATAGCGGCGGCCATCGGGTAGCTTTCGGCAGCATTTTATGCCGCCCCTGCTCCTGAAACGCAGGGGAAGCCCGCCAAGGCGCGGAATTTCGGTTCAACCCTCTTTTTTCCATGAATAACCTGTCAGCATGGAAAGCGCGCTGAATCTGCACCCGGTCCGGTCTAACGTGTCGCTTGCTGATATCGACCGACGCCACCTCATCCACCCGGTTACTTCGTTCCGCGAGCATGAGCGGATGGGCCCGCGCATCCTGACTTCGGGCCAGGGCATATGGGTTACCGACAGCGATGGCCGCCAGGTGCTCGATGCCTTCGCCGGGCTGTGGTGCGTCAATGTCGGCTACGGACAGGAGAGCATCGTCGAGGTGGCGGCGGAGCAGATGCGCCGGCTGCCCTATGCCACCGGCTATTTCCACTTTGGCAGCGAGCCCGCGATCCGGCTGGCCGCCGAACTGGCCGAACTCGCGCCCGAGGGGCTCGATCACGTCTATTTCACCCTCGGCGGCTCCGACGCGGTGGACAGCGCGATCCGCTATATCGTGCATTACCACAATGCCATCGGCAAGCCGCAGAAGAAGCAGTTCATCGCGCTGGAATGGGGCTATCACGGCTCCAGCTCGAACGGCGCGGGGCTGACCGCGCTGGCCAACTTCCACCGCGGCTTCGACCTGCCGCGCCCCTGGCAGCACCACATCGCCTCGCCCTATCCCTACCGGCACCCGCAAGGCCACGACGATGCCCAGGTCATCGCCTCCTCCGTCGCCGCGCTCGAGGCCAAGGTGGCGGAACTGGGGGCGGACAACGTCGCCGCTTTCTGCTGCGAGCCGATCCAGGGCTCGGGCGGCGTGATCGTCCCGCCGAAGGGCTGGCTCAAGGCCATGCGCGAGGCCTGCACCCGGCTCGGCGTGCTGATGCTGGTCGACGAGGTCATCACCGGCTTCGGTAGGACCGGGCCGATGTTCGCCTGCGACGACGAGGGCGTATCGCCTGATTTCATGACCCTCGCCAAGGGCCTGACCAGCGGCTATGCGCCGATGGGTGCGGTGCTGATGGCCGATCACGTCTACCAGGCGATTGCCGACAGCGCGCCCGAGGCCCTGCCCATCGGCCACGGCTTCACCTATTCGGGCCATCCGGTCAGTGCCGCCGTCGGGCTGGAAGTGCTGCGGTTGTACCAGGAAGGCGGCATCCTCGCGAACGGCCGCGCGGTTGGCCAGACATTCGCCGCGCACCTGGAAGCCATCCGCCAGCATCCCCTGGTCGGCGATACGCGCGGACGCGGCATGCTCGGCGCCATCGAGCTGGTCACGGACAAGGAGAGCAAGGCCGGTTTCGCCGCCGAACTCGACGTTGCGAACCGGCTTTCCCAGCTCACCTGGGACAATGGCGTGATCGTGCGCTGCTTCGCCAATGCCGTGATCGGCTTTGCGCCTGCTCTGTGCTGTTCAGATGCAGAAATGGAGCTTATATTCGAGCGGGTCAGGAAGTCGCTTGATCAGTTGCTCGAGCAGCCCGACATTCGGGCCGCTGTCCGCTGACGGGCCCGGGGGGAAGCTGAGATATGGAACTGGGCCCGAAGCTAGACCGGATCGACTTGAAGATCCTGACCAAACTGCAGCAGTCCGGGCGCATCACCAATGTCGAGCTGGCCGATGCCGTGGGCCTGTCGCCCAGCCCCTGCCTGACGCGGGTCAAGCGGCTGGAAAAGGCGGGCTACATCACCGGCTACGGCGCCCATATCAACCTGCGCATGCTGGGCGAATTCCTCACCGTCTTCACCGAGGTGACCCTGACCGAGCACCGCCAGGGTGACTTTTCCCGGTTCGAATCGCGCATCGCCAAGCTCGACGAGATCGTCGAGTGCCACCTGGTCAGCGGCGGCTATGACTACCTGCTGAAATTCGTCGCCAGGGGCGTCGCCCACTACCAGTCGATCATCGAGGACATGCTGCAGAGCGACTACGGCATCGAGAAGTATTTCAGCTACGTCGTGATCAAGAGCCCCTTCATCAAGCACCACTTCCCGATCCAGAACCTGTTCGGAAACCAGACCTGATGGCGGAGGGACCGCCGAATTTCGCCGACCTGATCGGCCCGCTGGTGGACCTGCGGCGCGATATCCATGCCCATCCCGAACTGGGCTTCGTCGAACACCGCACCGCCGCCCGCGTGGCCGAGGAATTGCGCGCCATCGGGCTGGAAGTGCACGAGGGTATCGGCGGCACCGGCGTGGTCGGCACTTTGCGCGCCGGCAGCGGGACAAGGACGCTCGGCCTGCGCGCCGACATGGACGCGCTGCCGATCGACGAGCAGACCGGCCTGCCCTGGGCCAGCACGCACCCTGGTTGTTTCCACGGCTGCGGCCATGACGGCCACGTCGCCATGCTGCTGGGCGCGGCGCAGCATCTGGCGCGCGATCCGCGCTTTTCGGGAACGCTGAACCTGATCTTCCAGCCGGCCGAGGAAGGCCTCGGCGGCGCGCGCAGGATGATCGAGGACGGGCTGTTCGACCGCTTCCCGTGCGATCGCGTCTATGCGCTGCACAACTGGCCGGCGCTTCCCGCCGGCACCATCGCCACCCGCGCCGGGCCGATCATGGGCGCAGCGGACAAGTTCGTCATCCGCATCGAAGGCAAGGGCGGCCACGCCGCGCTGCCGCAGGACACGCCCGATTCGCTGCTCGCCGCCGCCACCCTGGTGCAGCAGTTGCACACCGTGGTCTCGCGCGACGTCCCGCCTTCGGCTGCCGCAGTCCTCTCCGTTACGCAAATCCATGGCGGTCATTCGCACAATGTCTTGCCCGCCGAAGTGCGGATCGAGGGCACCGTGCGCACGTTCGATCCCGCCGTGCAGGACCGGATCGAGGAGCGCATGCGCCAGATCCTGCAGGGCATCGAGGCGGGCTTCGGGGTGACTGCCAGGCTGCACTACGATCGCTACTATCCCGCAACGATCAACGACGCCGAAGCGGCCGAGGATGCCCTCGCCGTGGCGGCCACCGTCGCCACGGCAGAGCGCGCGCCGGAACCGGCGGCAACCTCGGAGGACTTTTCCTTCATGCTTCAGCAGCGCCCCGGGGCCTACATCTGGCTTGGCCAGGGCCAGGGCGACGGATCGCCCGCGCTGCACAACCCGAAGTACGACTTCAACGACGCGGTCCTGGAAACGGGCATCCGCCTGCACGTGGCCCTTGCCCGGCACTGGCTGCGCCAGGCCGGCTGAGCCATGAGCCAAGCGATTTTCGCGGGCGGCAGGTCATGCCGCGCCTTGCGCGAAAACCGCACCGGACATCGCCTCGCGCGGCAATATCGGAGCCATGTTGCGCGGCTGGAATGGCCATATGACGCCATGGAGGGCAGCGCGAACACCGTGCGTTACTGGATGCCGTGCGCGATGAGCGGCGGCAAGGTCGCGCACTGATGGCCGGCTCTTCTCCATTCTCCCGCCGCGACCTGATCGGCGCGGGCCTCGCCGGGGCCGGCATGCTGGCGCTCGACGGATGCAGCCCGGGCCGCAAGGCGAGGACTCCGCGGGGCGGGTCGATACGGGTGGCGACCCAATCATCCTCGACTTCGGACACGCTCGACCCGGCCAAGGCCTCCAACTCGACGGACTATACCCGCCAGTTCCTGCTCTACAGCGGGCTGACCTGCATCGAGGACGACACCC
>JAYRPK010000311.1:0-1703 GCA_041911195.1 Novosphingobium sp.
GTCTCTCGCCCCAGCAGGTTGACGCTGCGGCGGTTGAGTTCGAACTCGGGCAAGTTGGTCTTGCCGAACAGGATCGCGCCCGCATCGCGCAGCCGTTCGGCGGCGACGGCATCCTTCTCCGGAATGTCATCCTTGAACAGCAGCGAACCGTAGGTCGTGCGTTGGCCCTTGGTGAAGACCGAGTCCTTGAGGCTCACCGGCAGCCCGGCCAACGGCGGCAAGTCGCCGCCCACGGCATAAGCCTCGGTCGCCACTTTCGCCTGCTCGCGGTAGTGATCGCCGAAGACCGAGATGAAGGCGCCAAGGTCGGCATGCCGCTCCACCCGCGCCAGCAGCATGTCGGCGAACTCCAGCGGCGACAATTGCTTGCCCAAGAACATCTCACGCAAGCGCCAGCCCGGGGTCCAGGCGAGTTCGGCATCTCCTGCCATGGTCTCTCTCCCGTTTTGTTATGGGGAGAGGTCTAACCTCATCCGAACACCTTGTCGAACGCCGCTTCCAGCCGCGCGAGGCTGCCCGGAACATCCTTGAGCTTGTCGAGCCCGAACAGGCCGATGCGGAAGCTCTTGTAATCCGGCCCCTCGTCGCACTGCAGCGGTACGCCGGCGGCGACCTGCAGGCCGATCTGGGCGAACTTCTTGCCGTTCTGCACGTCGGCATCCTCGGTGTAGCTCACCACCACCCCCGGCGCGCCGAAGCCCTCCGCCGCGACCGAGCGCACGCCACGCGCCGCCAGCATGGCGCGCACTGCATTTCCCTGCTCCCACTGCGCCGCGCAGAGCTTGTCGTAGCCGATCGCTTGCGTCTCCTGCATGGCGGCGCGCAGGGTGCGCAGGCCGTCTGTCGGCATGGTCGCATGATAGGCATGGCCGCCGCCAAGATAGGCCTCCATGATCGCGGTCCACTTGCCGAGATCGACGGCAAAGCTGGTCGACTGACTGGCCTTGCACCGCTCCAGCGCCTTTCCGTTCATCATCACGAGGCCCGCACACGGCGTCGCCGACCAGCCCTTCTGCGGTGCGGATATCAGCACGTCGACGCCCAGCGCAGCCATGTCCACCCAGACGCAGCCAGACGCCACGCAATCGAGCACGAACAGCGCGCCCACCCTGTGCGCCGCATCGGCCACGGCGCGGATATAGTCGTCCGGCAGCACGATGCCCGAAGCCGTCTCGACATGCGGCGCGAAGACCGCCGCCGGCTTTTCCGCGGCAATCGCCGCGCAGACCTCATCGATCGGCGCGGGAGCGAAGGGATCCTGCGCCCCCGTACCTTGCCGCCGCGCCTTCAACACCGTTTCGGCAGAGGGGATCGAGCCCATCTCGAAGATCTGGCTCCAGCGGAACGAGAAGAAGCCGTTGCGCACCACCAGCACCTTCTGGCCCGTCGCGAACTGCCGCGCCACCGCCTCCATCGCATAGGTGCCGCCGCCGGGCACCACGGTCGCCCGCTCTGCCTTGTAGACGCCGCACAGCCCCTCATGGATGTCGCGCATCACCTGCTGAAAGCTCAGGCTCATGTGGTTGAGCGAACGATCGGTGAAGACCACCGAGTATTCGAGCAGGCCATCGGGATCGACGTCGGGGCGCAGGGCGGTCATCGAAGGGTCTCCTAAAAGTCGCGGCGCGATTTCCACGAAAAGCCCGGGTAGTCAAACCGCTCGAACTGCCGCAAGATGCCGCAAGGCCTGCAAAGGGCGTCAA
>JAYRPK010000312.1:0-12562 GCA_041911195.1 Novosphingobium sp.
ACCACTATGGCGCAATGGACCCGGCGGTGCCCTTCGGCGGCTACAAGATGAGCGGTTACGGCCGCGAAGGCGGCACCGAGCACATCGAAAGTTACCTACAGACCAAGGGCGTCTGGATCAGGACGTCGGACTGATCGCCTTCAGTACGGGCAGTTCCTCGAGATTCGAAAGAACCTCGACGATCTCCTTGCGGGCACTGCCGGTTGTGGCGCCCGCCATATAGGTCAGGAAACCGCGCAAGGCCTCTTCGACCAGCTTGTCGTGCGGAATTTGCCCTTCGGCCCAGGCATGGGCCGTGGCGTAGCGAAGCCGCACCAGCGCATCGATCAGGTGGTCGGCATCGACCCAGGCAGCCAGTTGGCGCTTGCGCTCAAGCTCGCGCACCCAGGGCTCGTGCGACTTGGAAGCGATCTCGTGGATCGCCTGCCGGATTTCCGGATCGACGTCGGACGAGAAATAGACGTTCATCAGCGCGCGGGTGTAGTTGCGGATCGACATGTTCCGCCGCGCGACCACGCCCAGCCGCTCGACCATCCGGTCGAGCGTTTCTTCGCCGGTCGAAAGCTCGATCTGGCTGGCATAGTCCTCGAAATACTTGCTGATCGCCGAGGCAATCAGGTGTTCCTTGCTCTGGAACGCATTGTAGAGCGTGCGCTTGGCGACGCCGGCCCGCTTGGCGACATCGTCCATCGACAGGTTGGCAATGCCGACCTCGCCGATCATCTTGCGGGTTTCGTTGAGTATCCGATGGCGGCGCGCGACGATCGAGGGACTGGCATAGCCAGCCGTTCGTGCTCCCCTTGCCGGTCGGCGATCCGGGCCTTCGTCAACCGCGATGTTGGACGTTCCGTCAAGCATTGCCGGTATTCCTGTCATGGAACCGCGCTTGCGCCAAGCCCCTGCCCCCGGAAATCCGGAACTTGCGGCCATGCCGGCCATGCGAGGCGGGCCATCCGGTCAGATGCCAGACAACTGTGCATAACGGCTGCGGTGGAAGGCGACATTGCCAAGCAGAACGTCGGCCACTTGCGAGCGCTTCAGGTAGAGCCCGGCGTCATGCTCGTCGGTCATGCCGATGCCGCCATGCAGTTGCACCATTTCCTGTGCGAGCCTGCGGAACGTCTGGCCCGCGAGCGCCTTGGCCAACGAGGCCAGCCGCGGCAAGTCGGTATCACCGGCATCGATCGCCGCCAGCGCCGCGCGGACGGCAGAGCGAGTGAGTTCAAGATCGCCCAGCATGTCTGCGGCGCGGTGCTGCAGCGCCTGGAAAGAGCCGATCGGCTTGTCGAACTGCATGCGGGTCTTGAGATATTCGACCGTCGTATCGAAGGCCTGCTGGGCAGAGCCGAGCATTTCGGCGGCGAGAACCACGCGGGCGCGATCGAGCACCTGGTCGAGCAGCGCCGCACCCTCGCCCGGCTCGCCCAGCACGGCGCCATGCGCAATGTGGACTTGCGAGAAATGGGCAGCCGTCGCCCCGCGCGAATCGATCTGGCTGAGCACGGTATGCTCCAGCCCCTCGACGCCGCCGGGGCAGAGGAACAGGGTCACGCCTGAGCCATTGTCCGTCAGCGTCGCCACCAGCAACAGCCCGGCGCCATTGCCTTCGCAAACCGGGCGCTTGTGGCCGTTGAGTTCCCAGGTCTGGCCGTCGCGCCAGGCGCGCATAGCCAGGGCGGACGGATCGTGACGGCGGCCCTCGTCGATCGCCAGAGCCGCGTGCACTTCGCCCGAGACCAGCTTGGGCAGCCACTTGGCCTTCTGTTCGTCCGTACCGGCCAGCACCAGCGCATCGGCCACCGCCGCCGTACCCAGCAGCGGCGAGGCGACGAGGTTGCGGCCCAGTTGCTCGGCCAGCAGCCCCAGTCCCATGAAGCCGAACCCGTAACCGCCATCCGCTTCGGGCACGGCAACACCGGCCCAGCCCATTTCGGCCATGCCGGCATGGAGCGCAGGATCGAAACCGGCATCGTCGGTTCGCGCACGCAAGGCGCGCAGGGCGCCGACGGGCGCGTGTTCCCGGACCCAGCCCTCGGCCGCATCGCGCAACATCGTCTGTTCGGAATTGGGAACCATGCCTTCGATCAGCCCATCGGTAAGTTCAGTTCGCGCTGGGCGGTGATGTTGTTCTGGATCTCCTGGCTACCGCCATAGATCGAGTAGCAGCGGGCAAACAGCCACAGGTTCGTTAGCTCCAGCTCCTCTTTGGAGAAACCTTCGCCCGACCAGCCAAGGCCGCTGCTTCCCAGAATTTCCATTCCCATTTCGGACCGGTGTTGCCCGATCGTCGCGCCAAGGTTCTTGAGTGTCGAGGTCGGCGTCGTGGGAATGAGGCCGGCCTCCGCTTCGCGCTGGCGGCGCTGCAGGGTCAGCCGATAGGCTTGATCTTCCATAAGATGCTGGGAAAGACGGGCCCGCAAGTCGTCATCGGCGATGCGGCCGTTTCCTTCGATCCCGCAATAGCGGCGCGCAAGGTCGGGCAAGTCGAGCCCGCCGGTATCGGAGCCCCTGATCGTCGACAGGCCATTGCGTTCATGCTGCAACAGGCGCTTGGCGATGGCCCAGCCGGCATTGATTTCGCCGAGAAGGTTTTCCTTGGGCACACGCACGTCTGTGAAGAACGTCTCGCAGAAGTGCGAGCCGCCGTTGATCAGGGTGATCGGCCGCGCCTCCACCCCCGGCGTCGTCATGTCGATCAAGAGGAAGCTGATGCCGCCCTGTTTGCGCTCGGTGCTGGTGCGCACCAGGCAGAAACACCAGTCGGAATGGTGGGCATAGGAAGTCCAGACCTTCTGCCCGTTGACCAGCCAGTGATCGCCCTTATCTTCGCAGCGGGTGCGCAGCGAGGCAAGATCGGAACCCGCGCCGGGTTCGGAAAAACCCTGGCACCACATCACTTCGCCACGCGCGATGGGCGGGATGTGGCGGCGCTTCTGCTCTTCGGTGCCGAATTCCAGCAGGGTCGGGCCCAACATCATCAGCCCCAGCCCGCCGATCGGGTTGAACGCTCCGGCCGCGGCCATTTCCTCGGCCAGCACTTCGGCCTGTTCGCTGCTCAGCCCGCCGCCGCCATAGGCCGCGGGCCAGGTCGGCACGCCCCAGCCGATTTCGCCGACACGCCGCTTCCACAGGGCGAGGTCCTCGGCCGGCCCCTGCCAATCGCCGACGCTATTCGCCTGCGAGCGCTGGCCGCGCAGGCTGGGCGGGAAATTGGCCGCCAGCCATTCCCTTACCGCCAGGCGGAACTCTTCGTCGCAAAGGGCTGAATAATCTGTCACTCTGGCTCCGGACCTGGCCCTCAATCGCGCGGCCGAACCGGCCATGCCACGCCTTGATAGTTTCGATCGGTGTTAGTCCGCGCAAGGCCACTGTCAATCGAAAATTGCACTAGTGAGTAGGATTGGGGCTTGGCGAACTCTCCTGTGCGGGTGTAATGGCCGTTTCCGACAGGCCAAGATCCACCGCGCTCCCGGCGGGCGGGCACGACAGCAAAGGGCAATCGCCATGACCGACGAAGCCAACAGTTCCGCAAACCCCGACTATGTCACCTGCGAGGTGCGCGATAGCATTGCCTGGGTGATGCTCAACCGGCCCGAATATGCCAACACGCAGAACTACCGGCTGCTCAACCGGCTAGACGATGTGTTCAAACAGGTGGTCGAGGATCCCGAAGTCCGGGTCATCGTGCTGGGCGGCAATGGCAAGCACTTCTCCGCCGGCCACGATCTCGGCACGCCCGAATACGACCGGCTGATGCCGCGCGAGCGCAAGCTGCTGTGGTACGATCACCTCGAGCTGGAAGGCGCGGAATCGCAGTATGCGCTGGAACAGGACGTGTTCCTAGGCTTTTGCCGGCGCTGGCAGGAAATTCCCAAGCCGATGATCGCCATGGTCCAGGGCGCCTGCGTCGCTGGCGGGCTGATGCTGGCCTGGGTCTGCGACCTGATCGTCGCCAGCGAAGACGCGTTCTTCCAGGACCCGGTGGTGCGCATGGGCTTTCCGGGCGTCGAATATTTCGCGCATGCCTTCGAACTGCCGCCCCGCGTCGCGCGCGAGCTGCTGATGCTGGGCGAGCGCATGCCGGCCACCCGCGCGAATCACTTCGGCATGGTCAACCGCCTGTTCCCGCGCGAGGCGCTGCGCGAGGAAGTGGAGAAGATCGCGCTCGAGATCGCGCAGCGGCCGCGTTTCGGCCTTGCCCTGTGCAAGCAGGCGATCAACCACGTCGAGGAAGCGCGTGGAAAGCGATCAACCATGGACGCGGTGTTCCACATGCACCACCTCGCCCATGCCCATAACCAGTTGGTGACCGGTTCGCTCGGCGGCGGTTTCGATGGCAAGAAGATGGCGGCGGCGAACAAGAAGCAGGCCGGCGAAGCCTGACAATCGGGCGGCCAGCGGGGAGGACGGAACATGGAACAGAACGCACGGACAGGTTCAGCCGGCCTGCCGACCGGCAGGGCATGGGGCATGGTGGCGGCGCTGTTCCTGATCTA
Organism: Novosphingobium sp.; assembly: GCA_041911195.1. GTDB lineage: Bacteria > Pseudomonadota > Alphaproteobacteria > Sphingomonadales > Sphingomonadaceae > Novosphingobium. The sequence goes on from JAYRPK010000312.1 coordinate 4,497, forward strand.
TGTCTTTTCCTGGCTGGACCGCCTTTCGGTCAGCATGCTGGTCGCCCCGATCAAGCAGGCGATGCAGCTTTCCGACACGCAGATGAGCCTGGTGCTCGGCCCCAGCTTCGCGATCGCCTATGCCGTATTCGGCGTGCCGCTGGGTTGGGCGGCGGACCGCTTCTCGCGGCGGCACGTGATCTTCTGCGGCGTGCTGGTCTGGGCGACGGCCACCGTCGCCTGCGGCTTTGCCACCACTTACGAGACTCTGCTCGCCTTCCGGGTGCTGGTGGGCATCGGCGAGGCGGCGCTGCTGCCGGCTGCCTATTCGCTGATCGGCGACGGCTTTCCGCCCGAGCGAGTGACAGTGGCGACTTCGGTTTTCCAGTCGGCCGGCAAGACGGGCTCGGCCATGGCCTTTGGCCTCGGCGGCCTCGCCATCGGCTTCGCCAAGACGTTGGAGCATATCGATTGGCCGCTGCATGGGCCAGCCAGCTACTGGCAGGTGACCTTCGCCCTCGTCGGCGTTCCGGGCTTCCTGCTGGCGTTCCTGGCGCTCACCTTCCCCGAGCCAGGTCGGCGGCAAGTGGCGACCGGACAGACCGGCGAGCAAGGTGAGATCGGGCGCTTCCTGCGCGAAAACGCGGCGCTGTGCGGCCTCGTCGCCTTTGCCTTCACTTGCCTGGCGATGATCGGCTATTCGCTGACTTCGTGGGTGCCCAGCTACATGGGCCGGCATTTCGGCTGGCAGCCGGAGCGCTATGGGCTTGCGCTCAGCGCCATGAACATCCTCGGCGCGCTGGCGCTGGTGGTCTGCGGGCGCACGGTGGACTGGTTGTTCACCCGAGGCATGCGCGATGCGCACCTGCGGTTCTATGTCTGGACCATCGCCGTGCTCTCGCCGGCGATCGTCTATGCCTTCCTCGCCACCAACCCCTATGTCTTCCTCGCCTGCTATGCGCTGATCCAGATCATCACAGTGTCCTTCATCGTCTATGGCTCGGCAATCATCGCCCTCCTAGCGCCAAGCCGGCTGCGCGGGCGGCTGCTGGGGCTGTTGATGTTCGTGTTCAACATCGTCGGCTTCGGCGGCGGCCCGGCGCTGGTCGGCCTGCTGACCGACCGGGTGTTCGGCGACGAGGGGCTGGTCGGGCATTCGCTCGGCGTAGTGACCATCGGCGGCGCGCTGGCCGCTTTCCTGGCGATGTGGATCGCTTTGCCGAAGCTCAATCGCGCCGTCGCCGCCCGCCAGGCCGATCAGGCCAGCGCCGCGACATAGGCTTCCGCTCCTTCGCGGGCGATCCGTTCCAGCGCCGCGTCCACCTCTGCCCGCGTCTCTCCTTCGACGAGCCCCGATAGGTAAGTGAGCAGGGCCAGCACCAGCCGGTCGATCATCCGCTCGTCTGCAATGCGGCCCTGCACCCAGGCATTGGCGGTGATGAACAACTGGCCGACCATGCCGTCCACCACCTCGTCCGGATTGCGCCAGCCCTGCAGCCCGCCAGTCTCGACCAGCCGCGAAACAAAGGTGCGATGCGACTGGGCCGCTACAGCGTGCATCGCCGACCACAGCTGCGGCGCATCGCCGAAATAGATCGAAACCAGCGCCGCCACGTAGTTCCGGATGCCGAGGTTGCGGCGGCCAATGGCAACCTGTCGTTCGATCAGCCGGTCCAGGCTGCCGGGAGCGGCGCGATAGGGGATAGCAGCCTCGTATTCCTCGAAATAGTCGAGGATCGCCGCCGCGACGACCGCCTCCTTGCTGCCGAAGGCATAGTACAGCGTCTGCTTGGCGACGCCCGCCCGCTTGCCCAGCTCGGCAAGGCTGAAGCCCGTCACCCCACGCTCGGCAATCAACTGGCGCGCCTCCGCGAGGATGCGGCGGCGCCGCTCCTTCATTGCCGGGCTGGAATAGGATTCGCTCTCCTGCACATGTTCAGACTTGCAGAATCAGCGTGGATGATCAACAATTTTGGAACACGGTCTAAAATTGGTTGCACTGGAATGCACTCTGGTGCAAGTTTAGGCCTGCTGACGATTGGCAGGAGAGAGCGATGTCGGGTCCCCTGGCGCACTTGCGCGTTATCGATGCGGCAGAAGCCCTGCCCGGTGCAATCGCCGCCATGCTGCTGGCCGACCACGGCGCGGACGTTATCAAGGTGGAACCGGTGGGCGGCTCCTGCTTCGCCAAAGACCTCACCCGCAAGGGGTGGGACCGCGGCAAGCGCAGCGTCGAGATCGATGTGGCGGCCGATACCGCGAGCCTGCGCGGCCTGCTCAAGACCGCCGACATCTTCATCCACTCGCTGACCGACGCGGAAGCCGCCAGTCTCGGCCTCGATGAAACCTCTCTCTCCCGCGACTTCCCGGCACTGGTCTCCTGCGCGCTCACCGCTTACTCACGTGGCACGCCCTTCAGCGACCGTCCCTATGGCGAATCGCTGGCGGCGGCGAAGCTGGGCACCATGATCGACCGGGGCAGCTCGTTCCGCGAGGGCCCGATGTACCTCGGCCACCCGGCGCTGCATTACGGACAGGCCTTCCTCGCGGTGATCAACTCGCTAGCCGCGGTCCGCGCGCGGCGCGCGATCGGCGTGGGTCAGGAGGTCGAGGCTTCGCTGCTCGACGCCTTCCTCGCCCAGAGCCCGATGAACCATTGGTGGCAGGAAGACGGCATCAGCTACATCAAGAAGGGCGATTCCGGCGCGACCGACCGCTTCGGCAATGTCCGCCTGGTCACCGCCATGTTCGAGTGCGGCGATGGCAAGTGCCTGCAGATCCACACCGGCTCGGGCGGGTTCAAGCCGGCGATGGACATCCTCGGCTTCGGTGACCGGGTGCAGGCCTGCAACGGCCCGGAAATGGCCTTCCCGCTCAGCGAGGACGAATACCGGATCGCCCGCGTCGAGATCTTCGACGCCTTCAAGGCCAAGCCGCGCGACGAATGGATCGCGCTGTTCCAGGCCGCCGACGTCGCCGCCCTGCCGGTGCTCGAGCCGGGCGAGATCCTGCTCGACGAACAGGTCGAGTTCGCCGGCATGCGCATCGCCATGCCGGACAAGGACTATGGCACGATCTACCAGGCCGCGCCCGCGGCTCGCTTTGCCGAAACGCCCTGCGATACGCCAACACCCGCGCCCGAAGTGGGCGCCGACAATGCCAGCCTGCCCGAAATGCTCGCCGCCCCCGCCCGCACGGCCAGGCCGGCGGTCCGCGACATCCGGCGGCCGCTCGAAGGCATTCGCGTGGTTGATTTCTCCTCGTTCTTCGCTGTGGGCTTCGGCGGCCGTCTGCTCAACGATCTTGGCGCCGACGTCATCAAGATCGAGACCCCGGCGGGCGACCAGATGCGCCCCCTGCCCGACGTGTTCGACGCCTCCAATCGCGGCAAGCGCGACGTGGTGCTCGACCTGAAGACCCCGGAGGGTCTGGAAGCGGCCAAGCGGTTGGTCGCGACAGCGGACGTCGTCACCCACAACCTGCGCCCCGGCAAGGCGGACAAGCTAGGGATCGGCTATGAGGCGCTGAAGGCGGTCAAGCCCGACCTTTGCTACGTCTATCTCCCCGGCTACGGCTCAAAGGGGCCCAAGAGCCTGCTCAAGGCTTTCGCCCCGTTGATCAGCGGCTGGGTCGGGCTACTCTACGAAGTCGCCGGCGAGGGCAACCCGCCCAACCGCGCCGCCTTCGGCAACGAGGACTACAACAACGGCTTCCTCGCAGCCGCAACGGTGATGATGGCGCTCGAAAACCGCGACGAGAAAGGAGCGGGCGAATACGTCGAGTGCCCGCAGCTCCACTCCAGCCTGTGGACTACCTCGGAGCACTTCCTCGATGCCAATATGAAGCCGGTCTACGGCCTGCGCGTCGACAGGGAGCAGCAGGGCTTCAACGCGCTCGACCGGCTCTACCGCACCAGCGACGGCTGGGTCTGCATCTCCTGCCGCCAGCCGACGCGCTTCGCCGCGCTGGCCAGGGCGACGGGCCTGACCTCCCCAGCTACCGACGATGCCAAGATCAAGGCCGAACTCGATGCCTGGTTCGCTGCCCGGACCTCGGGCACTGCCATGGCCGCGCTCGACGCCGCCGGCGCGCCTGCCGAGGTGGTCTGCGAGACCAACTGGATCGATGACGCGCTGTGGCTCGACTGGACGGTCAAGACCGGCCGGGTGATCGAGAGCAAGGATTCGATGTATGGCCACATCCGCGAATTCGGCCTGTTCAACCGCCTCTCCAAGACCCCGGGCAAGGCGGAAGGCGACGGGCCGCGGCTGGGCGAACACACCGAGCAGCTTCTCGCCGAAGCGGGCTATTCGCCGCAGGAAATCGCCTCCCTGATCGAACGCAGGATCGCGATCCAGGCCCGGGACCTCACCGGCCGGATCGATTCCAAGGTCAACGCGTGATGCAGCTCAACCTTCGCTACGACATGAACAGCCCGCCGTTCGGTACACCGCACCCGCAGATGTACCGGACCGCGATCGAACAGGCCGCCTGGGCGGACAAGCTGGGCTTCACCCAGGTCTTCCTCGCCGAGCACCACGGCGCGGAGGACGGCTATTGCCCTTCCCCCATGGTCATGGCCGCCTCGATCTTCGGCGCGACCGAGCGGATCAACGTCCACCTTTCGGCCCTCGTCGTCACCATGCACGATCCGCTGCGGCTGGCCGAGGACCTGGCGGTGCTCGACAACATCTCCAACGGGCGCATCTGGCTGACCGCCGGCATGGGCTACCGCCCGCACGAGTTCGAAATGTTCGGCAAGGACATCACCAAGAAGCTCGGCCTGATGAACAAGGCGCTCGACACGATCAAGCGGGCCTGGAGCGGCGAACCTTTCGAATACGAAGGCCGCATGGTGCGGGTGACGCCGCGCGGCGTGCAGCCCGGCGGACCGAAGATCTACATGGGCGGCTCCACCGAGAAATCGGCGATCCGCGCAGCCAAAGGCGGCTACCAGTACTTCCCCGGCCATCCCGGTCTGTGGGATATCTTCGCCGCCGAGCGCGAGGCATGCGGTTTCCCGCCGCCCGAACCGCTGGTGAAGTCGATCGCTAGCTTCCTGTTCGTCACTGACGATCCGGACCGCGACTGGCCGCGCGTGGCCCCGCACGTCGCCTATGCCACCAACACCTATGCCCAATGGGCGACCGAGCGCGGCAGTGGCGATACGCTCTACCGGGCGGCGGAGACGGTGGAAGCGCTGAAGGCCATGCCCAACATCAAGGTGGTGACGCCGGACCAGTGCTTCGAATGGCTGAAGGGCCAGCCGGCCAATGCCGGGATCAATTTCCACGCCCTGCTGGGCGGCCTGGACCCAGAATTGTCATGGTCGAGCCTGCGCCTGTTTGAACGCGAAGTGCTGCCGCGCCTGGTCGATGCGAACATGGTGGAACTGAACACATGAAGCATTTCCGTCAGCCTCGCAAAAGGCCGCAAGATTCTCCCGAACCGGGCGCTTCGGCAGGCCATTTTTGCATTGACTGGCAGAATTGGGAAGCCTACAAAACTTGCACTTGAGGGTAGATTCGGACGCGCATCGTACATTTGCGACGCGTTCCGCTTAGGGAGGTCAGACAATGCGACTTCGTACAATTTCCTGGCTGCTGGCGAGCAGCGTCCTGACGGCAGCCGTTCCGGCCTTCGCGCAGGACACCGGCGCAAACGACGAGGCCGCGAATAGCGACGCCATTGTCGTGACCGGCACGCGCATCGTGCGCGACGGCTATGAGGCGCCAACGCCCGTTACCGTGGCGACGGTCGAAGACCTGGTGAAGTCGACACCGACCAGCATTCCCGACGCGCTCAACAAGCTGCCGCAGTTCCAGAACTCGTTCGGCCCGGGCCGTTCCGCGTCCAACTTCTCGAACCTTCCGATCCACGGCAACGTGCTCAACCTGCGTGGCCTCGGCACGACGGGCATCAACCCCAAGGGCCCGCTGCGCACCCTAATCATGTTCGACGGCCTGCGCGTTCCGGGCACGACTTACATCGGCACGGTCGATACGAACGTGTTGCCGCAGATGCTGATCCAGCGCGTCGACGTGGTGACGGGCGGCGCCTCGGCCAACTATGGTTCCGACGCGGTTGCCGGCGTGGTCAACTTCATCCTCGACAAGAAGTTCACCGGCATCAAGGGCGTGGCGCAATATGGCGTTTCGTCTCGCGGCGACAACGACAACTACCGCCTCGGCATCGCCGGTGGCCTGAACTTCGCCGAAGGCCGCGGCCATGCGATGTTCTCCGCGGAAATGTATAGCAATTCCGGCATGTTGCGGAACCAGCGCGACATCGGTCGCGCCGGCTATGCCTATGTCAATGCGGCGACAAGCTGCACCAACACCACATCCGATCCGCTCGCCTGCGTCGCTGGCGGTTCGCTCAACCCCTATTCGATCGCGGCGGACGTGCGGCTCCGCGACTCTGCCGAATATGGCAAGATTACCGGGTCCACGCTCGGCGCTTCGTTCCCCTACCTGAACTACCTTTTCAATGCAGACGGCACGTTCCGGCCCTTTGTCAACGGCACGCCGACCGGCGGCACCGGCGCAACCACCGTTCAGATCGGCGGCGACGGCTATCGCATCCCCGACAAGACGCACACCATCAAGCCGGTCAAGACCTACCAGTTCTTCGCCCGGCTGGATTATGAAGTGGCCGATGACGTGAACATCTATGCCCAGGGCATCTATTCACGCCAGAACCTGCGTTACAGCCCACTGGCCAATTCGCTTGTCACCCCGGTCACGCTGTTCAAGGGCAACCCCTACATTCCGTCGGCGATCGACGCGCTACTGGGCCCCAGCGATTCGATCAACGTTTCCGCTTATAGTTCAGGCGGCCCCGGCACAAACGTCATCGAACGCACGGATTACTACATGGGCACGATCGGCGTCGATGCCAAACTGGGCGACGGCTGGCGAGTTGCGCTGAACTATACGCATGGCCAGTCCACCCATGACATGGCGCAATCTGGCCTTTACGACTGGCGCAAATTGTTTGCCGCCGTCGATGTAGTCTCGGTAGGCGGCACGCCGACTTGCCGGGTACTGACCGATCCTGCCTTTGCTGCGGCATTTGCAGGGTGCAGCCCGATCAATGTCTTGCGCGGCCTTCCCTCGGTCACCTCGCCAGCGGGCTATGCCTATGCCACCGGCACCTCGCGCTACCACGCAAAGAGCAAGCAGGATTCGGTAGTACTGACCGTGAACGGCTCGCCCTTCTCCCTGCCGGCCGGCCCGGTCGATATCGTGGTGGGCGCCGAGTATCGCAGCGATTCGCTGCTGCTCACCTCAAATGCCAATCCCGCACTGCTCGATACTGCGGCGGAGCGCACCGCCTATTTTGCCGGGCTTCGCGGGGTCAATGCAACCTCGTTCTACTGGCTGACAAACGTCGGCATCGCCGATGCCAGTTCGAACGTGAAGGAAGTGTTCGGCGAAATCGCCATCCCGATCGTCAAGGACAAGCCCGGGCTTGTCGATCTCAGCCTGAACGGCGCCATCCGGGTGACAGACTATTCGTCGACCGGCAGCGTCACGACCTGGAAGTTCGGCGGGGTGTGGAAGCCCATCGAGGACCTCACGCTGCGCGCGACCTATTCGCGCGATATCCGCGCGCCGAACCTTTATGAACTCTATGCTGGCGATTCCTCGACCATCAGCATCATCAACGATCCGTTCAACGCGACGACCGGCATCGGTTCGGGCACGAACGTCAATCGCGACCAGGTAAGCGGCGGCAACCCTTTGCTTGAGCCGGAAGTTGCCAAGACGCTCAGCGTCGGTGCCGTAATTGCCCCCAAGGGCATCCCCGGCCTGAGCCTGTCGATCGACTACTACCGCATTCGGCTCAAGGGCGCGATTAACGGCCTGAGCGCCCAGTTGATCGTCAACAACTGCACGACCTTTGGCTCAAGCGCTCCGGAATGCGCGCTGATCACCCGCAGCGGCGGGCTGACTTCGCCCATTACCCTGATCCGCAACGCCGAAGCCAACATTTCGTTCATTAATACCGCCGGTATCGATTTCGATCTAAGCTACCGCAACGGCCCGTTCAGCGCGCGGCTCTATCTGAACTATCTGACTCAG
>JAYRPK010000313.1:0-4340 GCA_041911195.1 Novosphingobium sp.
CTGGGCCTGGCGATCATTTCGACTGCCCTGGCCGCGATCAGTTATCTGGTGACGGCCCTGGCCTGGCGCTGGTGGGTCGGCCACAAGCGCAAGACGAGGCTGGGCCGGTCCCTTCCGGAGCCGGAATGACAGCCGCCACGCGGACGGGACCGCGTCTGGCCGAATGGGCGATCGTCGCCCTGGCGCTGGCCGCCAGCCTGGGCCTGCTATGGTACGTGACAAGACAACCGCTGGTCGTGGCCGGTTTTGCCGCGGGCGTCGTGGTGCTGGGCGCGCTGGCGGGTGCGCTTGTCCGGCGTCCGGCCGCCACGGCGGAGGCGCCCCTGTCGCTGCCGGACTGGTCGGTGACCGTCACTGCGATCGATCGCGAGGACGCGGCGATTGCCGTGACCGACCGCGCCGGGCGGCTGGTCTGCGCCAATTCTCTCTACGACGAGGCATTCGGCCTCGCCCATGCCCCGCCGCGGCTGCCCGCCGATGACGCCTCGCTCGAACGCATGGCGAAGGCGGCGCGTTCGGCCTGGCGCGACGGTTCCGGCCGCGCCGATCTTGTCGAAGGCGCGGACCGGCGCTGGCGCGGCGAAGCGGTGCGCAGCGGCAGGGGCGAGGACTATCTGGTCTGGCGCTTCTTCCCGATCGCTTCGGCGGACCCGCTGGTCGAAGTCCGCCGCATGCTCGAAGGAAAGCCGGGCCGCGCACTCGACCAGGCGGGCTTTGCCGCCGCGCTGGTCGATGCGCAAGGCGCGATCCTTGCCGCCAGCGCCGGTTTCGCCCGGCGCGCCACCGGCGACCCGCTGGCGCAGCTTGCCGGTCGCGAATTCACTTCGCTGCTGAGCGAGGAAAGCGCCGAGCGCATCACCTGGGCGCGCGACGGCCGCCAGGGCGCACCGCTGACGGTCTATTACGTGCCAATCGCCGATCCGGACGCGCCCGGCCTGCCCGATCCCGAAGCACTGCCCGCGCTGATGCTGCTGGCCGAAGCCGGGAGCGGCATCGGCGGCAGCGGCGAGACGGGCTCCGCCGCGCCCCATCTCGAGGCGCTGCTCGCCCAGCTTCCGCTGGGCCTGGCCATGGCCGACCGCGACGGGCGGCTGCTCTTCGCCAATGCCGCCTTCATGCGCGCCGCCCAGCGCGAGGGCGAAGCGCCGCCGACCTATCCGACCGATCTGGTGGTGCAGGAAGACAAGGGGCCCTTGTCCGACGCCATCCGCCGCTTCGGCCAGGGCCCGGCGGCGGCGGGCGACATTGCCATCCGCCTGAAGGACCAGCCCGACGAGCCGGTTTCGCTGAGCCTTGCGGGCGTGCGCGGGCTGGGCGAAGCGGCCGTGCTGCTCGGCCTGACCGACACCAGCGAGGAAGCCCGGCTGAAGCGCCAGGTGGCGCAGGCGACCAAGATGCAGGCGGTCGGGCAACTGGCCGGCGGCGTCGCCCACGATTTCAACAATGTGCTTACTGCGATCCTGGGCACCTGCGACCTCATGCTGCTGCGCCATACGCCGGGCGACTCCGACTATGACGATATCCAGCAGATCCGCGCCAATTCCAACCGTGCCGCCTCGCTCACCCGCCAGTTGCTCGCCTTCTCGCGACAGCAGACGCTGCGGCCCGAAGTGCTGCAACTGCCCGACGTGGTCAGCGAAGTGTCGCAGATGCTAAAGCGGCTGATCGGCGAGCGGATTGAGCTTTGCGTGCACCATGACCGCGACCTTGGCCCGGTCCGCGCCGATCCGGGCCAGCTGGAGCAGGTCATCGTCAACCTTGCGGTCAATGCCCGCGACGCGATGCAGTCCCACGCGGAAAAAAGAGGCGGGGGGGACATTGGAGGAGGGGGCAAGCTCACCATCGAGACCCGCCGCGTCGTCCCTGCCCAGGTTCGCGAGATGCGCAACGAAGTGATGCCGCATGTCGATTATACCGCGCTGGTGATCGAGGACACCGGCGGCGGCGTGCCGGCCGAGCACCTGGGCAAGATCTTCGAACCTTTTTTCACCACCAAGGAACAGGGCCGGGGCGGAGCGCTTGGCGGCACCGGCCTGGGGCTTTCGACCGTCTATGGCATCGTCAAGCAATCGGGCGGTTTCATCTTCGCCGACAATGTCCTGGGTTCGCAAGGCCAGCCGGTGGGCGCGCGCTTCACCGTCTACCTGCCGGTGCACCACGGTGCCCCCGATGCGCCGGCGAAGGTGCGCGAGGAGCCGCTGCGGCAATGGGCCGGCGGCGGGCGCGTGCTGCTGGTCGAGGACGAGGACCCGGTCCGCATGGTCGCCGAACGCGCGCTGACCCGCGCCGGCTACGAAGTCATTCCGGCGCGCGACGGGGAAGAAGGACTGGAAAAGGTGCAGCAGGGCGGCGAGTTCGACCTCGTCGTCTCCGACGTCGTCATGCCGGGCATGGACGGCCCGGCCATGGCCCGCGAAATCCGCAAGCTCGCGCCCGAGCTGCCGGTGCTGTTCATGTCTGGCTATGCCGAGGAGCAATTGCGCCAGGAAATCGGCATCGAGAATGCGCACTTCCTGGCCAAGCCTTTTTCGGTTCAGCAGATCTCCGACAAGGTGGGGGCGGTGCTGGGAGCTTGACGCGGCGCATTACCGCGCTCCCAAATCCCCCTTCCCCACCGTCCCGCTGGCCATCTCCAGCATCCGGTCCAGGCTCTTCTTCGCCGCCAGCCGCAGCCCTTCCTCGATCTCGATCCGCGGCTGCAAATCGCGCAGCGCAAGGTAGAGCTTCTCCAGCGTGTTGAGCGCCATGTAGGGGCAGACGTTGCAGTTGCAGTTGCCGTCCGCGCCCGGCGCGCCGATGAAGGTCTTGCCGGGCAGGGCCTTTTCCATCTGGTGGATGATGTGCGGCTCGGTGGCGACGATCAGGGTCTGGCCGGGGAAGTCATGGGCATATTTCAGGATGCCACTGGTCGAGCCGACGTAATCCGCGTGGTCGATGATCGCCGGCGGGCATTCGGGGTGGGCGGCCACCGGCGCGCCGGGGTGCTGGGCCTTGAGCTTGAGCAGTTCGGTCTCGCTGAAGGCCTCGTGGACGATGCACACGCCGGGCCAGAGCAGCATCTCGCGGTTGAACTTGCGGCTGAGGTAGCCGCCCAGGTGCCGGTCGGGTCCGAAGATGATCTTCTGTTCGGGCGGGATCTGCTGGAGGATCGTCTCGGCGCTGGAGCTGGTGACGATCACGTCGGAGAGCGCCTTCACCTCGGTCGAGCAGTTGATGTAGGTAAGCGCGATGTGATCGGGGTGCGCTTCGCGGAAGGCCTTGAACTTTTCCGGCGGGCACGAATCCTCAAGGCTGCAGCCGGCGTCGAGATCAGGCAGCACGACGATCTTCTGTGGGCTCAGGATTTTCGCCGTATCGGCCATGAACTTGACCCCGCAGAAGGCGATCACTTCCGCGTCGGTCGCCGCCGCCTTGCGGGAGAGCTCCAGCGAATCGCCGACGAAATCGGCGAGGTCCTGAATCTCGGGCTTCTGGTAATAGTGCGCGAGGATCACGGCATTGCGGTCCTTGCGCAGCCGCTCGATCTCGGCACGGATGTCGAGGCCGGCGAGGTTGGCGGTGAGGACAGTCATCGATCTTCCTTTTCCCCGTCGAATGCGACGGCAACGGTAACATCGCCATAGCCCGCGACCTGCAGCGGGATGGCAAGATTCTGGCGCACGGCGTCTTTGGCAGCAGAACGGGCGAGAGTCATCAGCACCGGCTGGGCGGCCTGTTCGCTGGCGGCGCGTTCGGCGGCACGGGTGTTTTCCTGGGTCAGCTTGTCCTGCGTCGTGCGGGTGATCCACACGCCCTCGCGCAGGTACTGGGCATGGCCCTCGTCGAGATTGGGCGGGCTGAGCTGGAGCGGCGGCAACCGCACCGAGAGGCGCTGCGCCTTTTCATCCCAGGCCATGCGATCGCGCCCCATGACCGAGAGGTCGAGCGTATAGTCTACCCGCGCCGGGATCACCGCCACCTGCCGCGTCTTGAGCATGCCGAACAGCTGCTCCTCGCCGGCGGAAACCACGGGGGAAAACTGGGCGCTGAACACAGTCAGGCGGTTCTGCTTGTGGAAGGCAACGAGCGAAGCGGACATCACGTCGCCGCGCGGCGCCGGCCACCAGGCCCAAGCGGCAAGCGCCAGGGCCGCGGCCGCGAGCAGCCAGGGGAATCGTGCAGGCCTCGAAGTCACGGAAGCAACGCCCAGCTCTCATCGTTGCGAATGACGCGCCCCTTGCCTTCGAGATCGAGGAGATGGGCATGGACCGATCGGCCCGCCGCCGGCCAGAGCTGGCGATCGACCCCCTTGTACATGTGCGGGACCATGTCTTCGATGGTGCCCAGGCCTTCGCCCAGCA
>JAYRPK010000314.1:0-5351 GCA_041911195.1 Novosphingobium sp.
CAATTTCGTTACCGGCTATGTCGAGCCACGGCGCACCGAAATGCTGGCGATCTCGCCGGTTTCGCTGCGTAGCCGGCTCTACGAATGCATCGATGCGGAAATGGCCAATGCCCGCGCCGGCAAGCCGGCGGCGATCTGGGCGAAGATGAATTCGCTGACCGACGCCAGGCTGATCGACCGGCTTTATGCCGCGAGCGAGGCAGGCGTGCGGATCAGCCTGGTGGTGCGCGGCATCTGCTGCCTGCGGCCGGGCGTGCCGGGCATGTCGGAAAACATCGCAGTCAAGTCGATCATCGGCCGCTTCCTCGAGCATAGCCGCATCTGGGCCTTCGCCGCCGGCGCCGAGCTGCCCAACCGCCGGGCCAGGCTATTCATCGCCTCGGCCGACGGCATGGGCCGCAATTTCGACCGGCGGGTGGAAGTGCTGGTGCCGATCCGCAACAAGACTGTGCATGACCAGGTGCTGGACCAGGTCATGCTTGCCAATCTGCTCGATACCGAACAAAGCTGGCTGCTGGGCCCCGATGGCACATACCGGCGAGTGGGCGATGTCGAGAATCCGTTCAACCTCCACCGCTATTTCATGACCAATCCCTCGCTCTCCGGCCGCGGCGCGGCGCTGTCCAGCGGGCGCAAGGTGCCCAAGCTGGCCCTGCGCCGCGGCGGCGCCTGAAGGGGCGGGGCGATGTCCGGCCATGTTCCGGGCCGCGAGGGCCAGCGCGCAGTCATCGATATCGGTTCCAACACCGTGCGGCTGGTGATCTATGGCGGCCCTGCTCGCGCGCCCGAAGTGCTCTACAACGAAAAGGCCACGGCACGGCTGGGCAAGGCGGTGCCGACCGATGGCGTCATGTCGGAAAAGTCCATGGGCGGCGCCCTGTCGGCACTGGGGCGCTTTGCCGCGCTGCTGCGGCTGAAGCAGGTCCGCGAGGTCGATGTGGTCGCCACCGCCGCGGTTCGCGATGCCGGCAATGGCGGCTGGTTCCTCGACCAGGTGAAGGCGCTCGGGCTTTCGCCGCGCCTGCTCTCCGGCGAGGAAGAGGCGCTGACCAGCGCCATGGGCGTGATCGGCGCCTTTCCGGGTGCCAGGGGCGTGGTCGCCGACCTGGGCGGGGGCAGCATGGAACTGATCCATGTGAACGGCATGCAATGCGAGCACGGCGCCAGCCTGCCGCTGGGCACATTGCGCCTGCCGCTGCTGCGGGCGGCTGGACCGGCGAAATTCTCGCGCCGGATCCGCAAGGCGTTGGCCGCGTCGCAGTGGCAAGGCGCCGGGGGCGAGGCGCTCTACCTGGTCGGCGGCGCCCACCGCGCGCTGGCGCGCCATGCGATGCGCCGGCTCGACTGGCCGCTTGACGATCCGCACGGCTTTACCCTGCCGCCCGAGGAACTGGCGCGGAGCCTGCGCTCGCTGGCGCGCGGGCAAGTGCCGCAGGAGCTGCCGGGCGTTTCGCCCTCGCGGCTTGCGGCCATGCCCGATACTGCCGCCCTGCTTTCGGTCCTGCTGCGCGAGATCGGCCCGGACAGGGTCGTCTTTTCCTCCTGGGGCCTGCGCGAAGGCGTGCTGTTCGGGCAATGCCCCAGGCCGCTGCAGGAACAGCACCCGCTGTTGGCCGGGGTCGCCGCCTTCGGCGAGCGGTTCGGCTGCGAGCCGGCGATTGCCGTCATGGTCGCCGGTTGGACCGCCGATGCGCGGCTGATGCATGGCAATGGCCAGGAAGAATTGCGCCTTGCCGCCATTACCCTGGCCATGGCTTCGATGCAGGTCGAGCCGAACCTGCGGCTGGAAGAAGCGACGAACTGGGCGCTGCGCAAGCGCTGGATCGGCATCGACGCGGCCGGTCGCGCCATGATCGCAGCCGCCGCCATGGGCAATGCCGGCAGGACGGCCCTACCCCCCGGCCTGCTCCGGCTCGCCAGCGAGGCGCAATTGCGCGAGGCCTTGGCCTGGGGCCTTGCCGCCCGCTTCTGCCGCCGGCTGACCGGCACCAGCCCCGAGGCGCTGAGCGACACCGGCCTTACCTGCAGGAAGGGCCGGCTGGAGCTTGCCGTGCTGGAGACTCGCCGCGCGCTCTACACCGAGATCTGCGCGCGCGACCTGCGCCTGCTGGCCGACTGGCTGGGCCTTGAGCCGCGGGTGCGCTTCGTCAATGAAGTGCGCGAGCTCGATTGACCGGGCACGGGCGCAGTCCCCTGCGAAGCAATCAGGCGATGATCGGAAAGGCCTCGTCCGGAAACTTGCCGTAAGCCGTCATGTTGTGCGCCGCCGGATCGAAGGCTTCTGGCGGGGCGCCGTTCCAGCGAGCGTCGGCGGGCTGGGGCAGGACGAGATAGGCCCAGCGCGGGCGGTCCATCTGGTTGGAACCGGCGCCGTGGACGGTCAGATGGTTGTGGATGGTGATGTCGCCCAGTTCGTAGGTCATCGGTTCCGACATCTCGAGATCGTTGAGTTCCGGCCAGACCTCGCGGATGTCCTTGCCGTCATAGGCGGTGTAGTTGCCCAGCACGCCCAGCTTGTGCGAGCCGTTGATGAACGACATGGTTCCCGCTTCCGGCCCATAGCTTTCCAGCGGCATCCAGCAGGTCATGCCGCCCGAGCGGTCGACCGCGAAGGTGATGTAGTCCTGGTGGAAGCTGGTCGGGCCGTTGCCCATGTTCCTGGTCTTCTTCGCCGCCGGCAGCTTGGGCGCGTAGAATTCGTTGAACAGGCGAATGCCGGCATCGGCCTTGCGGGCCATCAGCGCCTTGGCCGCCTGGCCGAGGCCACCGAAGATCGGCCGCACCTCGTCATTGGCATGGAGCCCGCCGAGCATGGCGTTGAAATAGGGCTGGTCGATGCCATAGGGCGGATTGCTGTCGCCATCCTCGCCCATCACCCCCTTGGCGATGCGCAGCACGGTGCGCAGCATCTGGGGATCGACGAACTTGCGCAGCATCACCCAGCCCTTTTCCTGGTAGTGGGCGACTTCCTCGGCAGTGACCGTGCGGCAGGGTGAAATTGCAGTAGCCATTCTTCCTTCTCCTTGATCCTCCCCTGCAAGGGGAGGTGGCAGCCCGAAGGGCTGATGGAGGCGTATGACCGCCAGCGGGGTCACCCCTCCACCACCGGCTACGCCGGCGGTTCCCCTCCCCTTGCAGGGGAGGATCTAGTCGTTCACTCCGCCAATCCTTGATCGCGGTCATATTGGGCGAGAATGTCGGTGATGACCTTGTGCTGGTGGCGCAGCGCCAGCTCGTGATCGTGGAAGTGGAACTCCTTGATTACGCCTGTGTCGAGCGAACGCTGGATGCGTTCCAGCGTCGACAAGTCCTCCAGCGAGATATCGCGGTATTCGACCATGGAGTTTTCTTGCCCGAACCGCTCCGCCGCGTTGGTCGCGGGCCGCATGAACACGCGCTGCTGGTAGAGGCAGCGGTTGGGCGCGAGCGGCCAGACCTGGTGGGCGGTGTAAACCCGGCTGGCGACAGTGAAGCTCAATGCCGGGAAGAAGATGCACAGGTCCACCGTCCAGTTGGGCGCGCGCAGGTGGTTGAGGCCGGGGGGGAATTCGAAGTCGTTGTCGCCGCCAAGATGGTTCTGCCCCGCTGCGTTCTGGTAGGCGAGGATCTGCACCGGGTTGGTCACTTCCGGCACGTCGCTCCAGTGCGAATTGGTGCGGTGGTTGCCCTTGAGCTCCACATCCAAAAGCCGCCCCATCGGGTTGAACTTGCCGCAGACGGTGGGCGCGGCGGTGCGGGGGTGCAGGGTCGGGATGTGGTAGATCTCGGCGAAGCTGTCGACCACCAGCTTCCAGTTGCACTGGATCTCCACCTCGTATTGCACTGACTGGGTGCAGGCGTCCCAGGGATAGCCCTGAAGGCTCTTGCCCTGCTCGCCGAGATAGTCCTCGAGGCTCTGGCTCGGTTCTTCCTCCGGCGAGACGAAGATGAAGCCTTCCCAGACGCCGAGCGGCACCGGCTTCAGGCCAAGGCACTGCTTGTCGAGGTTGAAGAAGCCTTCCTCGTCGCGGATGCGGCTGAGTTCGCCTTTGGAATCGAAGATCCAGCCGTGGAAGCGGCACATGAACCGGCCCGAACCGGAACCCGATGCGCGGTGCTCGACAACATTGCCGCGATGGGTGCAGACGTTGTGAAAGCCGCGCACCACCCCGTCCTTGCCGCGCACGATGAGCAGCGCCTGGCGGAACACCGGCAGCTCATAGGTGAAGAAGTCGCCCGGCTCGGGGATCTGGTCGACGCGGCCAATCATGAACCACGACTTGCGGAAGATCGCGTCGATCTCCTTGCGCCACAGGTCCTCGCGCCAGTAGATGTCGGCAGAACAAGGCCCGGTGCCGAGTTCCGGGTACTTGGCGGTGAGGCCGATCGGCGGGACCGAGACTTTGCCTTGTTCCATGGTGCTCTCCTCAGGCCTGCGCCGCGGTATCGGGAATGGTGCGGATGTAGCGCACCTTGGTGGCGTCAAAGCCGTCGTAGACGTGCGGGCTGTCGAACCATTCGACCGCCGGGCCCACTTCGGCAAGCGCCAGCATCAGCTTCAGCAGGCGCTCCTCTGCGGGCGGGATGTCGCCCAGCGGGAAGGCGCGCAGGTGGTTCAGCGCAGCTTCGGCCTGGGCGATCGCGGCGTTATAGAACGCCTTGATCTCCTCCATGTTCGAGGCGCGGCGCTTGGCCATGCGCGCGAGTGAATCCGGCAGGACCCAGTCCGCGACAAATGCCTCGAGCGATTCGAAGCCGGCAGGCAAACTCGTTTCAGCCACGTCCATCTATCCCCAACCGGGCGGCCCTCGCATGCCGCCATCGTTCTTGTGCAGTCATGTATCATAAGTCGGCCCGAATGCACTGCAACCCGGCCCCGGGTGGAATTCAAACAGGCGTTACAAGGCGCCCCGCCCTTCCAGCAGCACGGAAATCTCCCGGGCCAAGGCCTCGCGGATGGAATCGACCGTCCAGCACGCCTCGTCGAACAGCAGGTGCGTCGAAAGACCCTGCACCAGGTCAAACAGTTGCGTGGCGATCCGGCGCGGATCGGCGCAGCCGGGGTGTAGCGCGCCAATAAACTGCTCTATTCGCGACAGCACCTCGCCGATCCAGCGGCGCAGTTCGGTGGCAAAGGCCGGATCGCGCAAGGATCGGTCCCAGAAGGCGATGCAGGCGCGCCAGGCGGAGCCGTCGACCACATCGAAGGCCGTCATCGCCATGAGGAAGCCCAGCAGATCGGGCGGGTCGCGGGCGATGCATTCGTCGAACTTCGCCTGGTTGCGCTCGCCCAGGGTGCGGAAGGCGGAGAGCAGCAGGTCGTTCTTGTTAGCGAAATAGTGCGTTACGACCGCCGTGCTGTAGCCCACTTC
>JAYRPK010000315.1:0-11748 GCA_041911195.1 Novosphingobium sp.
GAAGCGGAACCGGCATTTCCGCAAGGGCAGTGGCCATCATGGCATCCACCAGCAGGTCGGTCTGCACCAGTTGCCGGCGCCGGGCGATGCCGTCGAGCACGGCGGCCGGGTCTTCCAGCACCCTGGCGGCCAGGGCGGGAAAGTCCTCGCCCAGGCTGTCGCTTGCCTCGCGCTCGAAATAGAGCGCCAGGGCGCCGTAGACCGCGTCACGCGCCCGTTCGCGGGCGAACTCGGAAATGTCCGTCGCGCCTTCCCAGTCCTCGCTGAGCCGCCGGGCCAGCAGGCGTAGCCGGCGGATGCGGAACGGCAGGTCGTGTTCGCTGAAAAAGGCGATTGCAGAGGGCGAGGCGCCACCACTGGCCGCGCCGATCCGTTCAAGCCCGCGACCGGCGAAATGCACCTGCAACCGGCGAGCAATCGCCTCCCGGGAAGTCGGCGCTATGCTCTGCGCGGCATCGTGGATCAGCGTGACGAGCATATCGGCGACGCCGGTGAACTTGAGCTGGGCATAGCCGTTGTAGGCGAAGCCTGCCTGTTCCGCCGCGGTCTGGTGTGCCTTGTTGCGCCAGGCGGCGAGCCGTTTCACGGTGGGCCGGTCAAGGAACAGCGTCCGGCCGAAAAGCTTCTCGACCGCCTTTTCCACATCGGGCCGCAAGGCATCGACGATTGTGCGCAGCTTGATCTTCTCGGCCGATTGACGTTCGAGATCGTCGAGATTGTCGCGCACCGGCTGTTCGCGCGGGATCGACGAGAGCGAGCCGAAAATGACCGAAAAGAAGCCGGGCGGACGCGGATCGCTGCGCTGCAGGCCGCCGACCCGGTCGGGCCGGGGGTCGATGTAGACCAGCCGCCGGTCGATCTCGCGCTGGGCCGGGCGATTGCGCAACACGTTCATCGCCTCGGCAAAGGGCGCGTTGACCAGGACCGAGCCGTCGATCAGCGAAACGCCTTCGACATCGCCGCTGCGTGCGTGTTCGGGCATGACGCGGGCGGCGAATTCCGCCCGGCCCTGCCAGCTCTCACCGCGTTCTCTCGAAAGCTGGTCGATTTCGCGCAATTGCAGCGCCGGAAAGGCGCCGGGAAAGCTTGCGGTCGCTCGGGCGGCAAAAACCAATTCGGACAGGGCGGCAAGCTGGCGACCGCCCCGCGTAGGAGTCGGCGCGCGAAAGCCGATCGACAGGCGATGCTCGCTTTCCTGCACCAGCGGCGGGCTATGCAGCCGCAGATTCTCCATGTGGCCTTTGAAGTCCGTCGCGGTCACGAACAGATCGAGCGGGTGCCCCGGCGGTAATAGGGGTGCGCCGGCATCGGATTTCGCCATGGCGTCGAGCGCCTCGGCCAGCAGCCGCGAAAAGCCGAGCCCGCCGAACGGCGGTTCGAACCAGCGCGAACGCATGAACCGCGACAGCTTGCGCCGCACTTCGGTGCGCGTCTCCTTGGCGACGCTGGCGGAAACGACATTGTTGGGCCGAGTCAGTACCCACCAGACCAATGGCTGCGCCCAGATCTTGGCGAACCTCCACCAAGGCCGCGCGTCGGGATCGAGCAGTACCTCGACATCGGCGCGCTCCAGCCAGAGCTCGGTCAATGGTTCGAGCGATTGTCCCGAATGGATCGCCTGGGCCAGGAACACGCCGTTGATTCCGCCAGCGCTTGCCCCGGCGACAATGTCGTTCAGCACTCTCAGGCGCAAACCATGATGCGCCTGGATATGTTCCAGCAGCCGATGATAGACGCACTCGGTGCCCTGGGTGCATTCCTCGTTCGCCAGGAAGGCGCGGCTTGCCCGGGTTAGCTTCCACAGCTCCTTGGTGACGCCATGCATGTAAACCGCGAGGCTGATGCCGCCGTAGCAGACAAGGGCAATGCGGAGCTCCTTCTGGCGCATGATGGCAGGTTGCCAGACAGGCCGCCGCCGCGCCAGCCCAGGCGGTTCATTTAGCTCCGGAAAGCTTCTCCAGCAGGCCCACGCCCGGGGCCGGGCCCCACTTGTTGTCATAGGGCCATTCGAGGAAACCGGCCGAAGCCATGGTGCCGCCATCTACGTGAAGAGTGATGCCGGTGATCGACTTCGACAGGTCGCTGATCAGGATCAGCACGGCATTGGCCAGGTCGTCCTGCGTCGGCGGGACCTTCTGCGGGATGTAGATCTGCATGCCGAGCGCCTTCATCTCGTCGGGCAGGGCATGGTAGCGCGCCATGAATTCGGGCGTCGCCGAGGACATGCTGGTGCGCGAGGGCGTGGTGTCGGGGGCGATCAGGTTCACCCGGATGCCCTCTTTCGCCAGTTCCACCGCCAGCGCCTTGCTGAAATTGGTCGTCGCCGCCTTGGCCCCGGCATAGACCGCATAGGTCGCGGCGCCGCGGTGCGCCTCGATGGTGGTGAAGCTGACGATCGAGCCGCCGCGCTCGCCCTTGCGGATCATCGGCACGGTGCGGCGGACCGCATCGAGGATGTAGCCGTAGTTGAGACGCACTTCGGAGGCGTTCTGCTCCCTTGTGGTCTCGGTGAACGGAAAGCTCTTCACCCCACCGGCGACGTTGATCAGGAAATCGACGCTGTCGAACTCCTGCTCGACCCGGTCGAAGAACGCTTCCAGCGCCGCCTCGTCGCGCACGTCGGCCAGCTTGGCGATGCACCTGACGCCTCGCGCCTCGACTTCGGGTGCGATGGCCGCGACGCCTTCCTCGTCGAAATCGCAGCATGCCACGTCGATTCCGGCATCGGCCAATGCGAGCGAAATGGCCCGGCCGATGCCGAACGCCCCGCCGACGACAACCGCGCGGCGCCCTTTCAGGGCCGCATGCGCTTCCAGCAGACCCATCTGCCCCTCCCGTCAGGCCGGTTGTGCTTCGATGCCCTGTGCCGCGCGCCATTTGGCTGGCGCGTCCTTGATCTGCGGCAGCACCTTGTTGACGAACAGTTCCAGGCTCTTCCAGCCCTTGTCCGGGTGCAGGCCGCCGATCAGCGGCTGCAGGCCCACGGAGCGGACCTTGCCGAGCTCGATTGCCTGTTCGGGTGTGACGACCTGAACGAGATTGGCCGCGCGAATCTTCTCGATGGTGTCGAGCCCGTGCAGCGGCGAGGCGGAGGTGTTCGGGTCCTCGCTCCACTTGGCATAGCTGCGCATGTAATGGACCAGGTGATCGCCGATCTCGGCCCAGCCGCGTTCCGGATCGTCGGTGACGTAGCAGGATGTGATGCCGCGGATGAACTTGTAGTCCTTCACCCCGAATTCGGCGGCGGCTTCCTCGTAATCGGGAATGATGGTGTCGTTCATCGGCCACATCGACAGGCCGAAGCGCGCTGCGCGGCGTGCCGAGGCGCGTGTGCCGCCGCCGCCGTATACGATCTCGCGCGGATCGCGGGTGGGGAGGGGGCGGACGAAGACTTCGCGATCGCCCCACTTGAAACGCTCGCCCGATAGCGCGCGCAGGATCACGTCGAACCCGGTGTCCATGGTCTTGCCCCGGTCCTTCAGCGAAGCGCCGAAGGCGGCGAATTCTGTAGGCGAATAGCCGGCGGCCAGCACGGCATAGAACCGGCCCTGGCTGAATATGTCCGCCACCGCGATCTGCTCGGCCAGTTCCACCGGATCGTGGAACGGCAGGATGATCGCGCCCATGACGATGCCCATCCGCTTGGTGCGCTGCGAGGCGGCGACGCCCGGCAGGATCGGGCAGGGGACATAGCCGTCTTCCGACTGATGGTGTTCCTGGAAGTCCACCTTGTCGATGCCGTTCTCGTCCGCATACTGGATCATTGACATGGCTTCGGAAAAGATCTGCGAACTGGTGACGCCGAATTGCTCCGGCGCGCGCAGGTCGAAGCCTATGCCGGTGTGAAACAGATCGTGCTTGTGAAACATGGTCCTCTCCCGTGTTTTCCGGTTTCACCTGACGATATGCCGGGGGCGGAGGAATGCCAACAAGGCATTTTCCAAGGGACTTGTGTTCCGATTTTGTTCCATATAAGCGGCTGAAATGGCAAAGCCGAAACGCCGATACGTCTGCCAGGCCTGCGGAAGCGTCTCCTTCCGCTGGCAAGGCCAGTGCGCCGACTGCGGGGAGTGGAACTCGCTGGTCGAGGAGGCGGCGGAGACCGTGTTTTCCGCCAAGCACCATCTATCTTCGGGTGGCCGGGCGATCTCGTTCGAACCGCTGGATACGCCCGGCGAACGGCTTGAGCGCCGCACCACGGGGCTTGCCGAGTTCGATCGTGCGCTGGGCGGCGGGCTGGTGCCGGGATCGGCGATCCTGATGGGCGGCGATCCGGGTATCGGCAAGTCCACCCTGCTGCTGCAGGCTGCGGCGAAAATGGCGCAGGCGGGGCAGCCGGTCGTCTATATCTCGGGAGAGGAGGCGGCCGGGCAGATCCGCCTGCGGGCCGAGCGGCTGGGGCTGGGCAAGGCCCCGATCAAGCTGGCTGCGGCAACATCGGTGCGCGACATCCTGACCACCCTGGGGGGCATGGACAGGCCCGCCCTGCTGGTCATCGATTCGATCCAGACCATGCATTCCGATCAGATCGAGGGAGCGCCCGGCACGGTCAGCCAGGTGCGCGGCTGTGCTTTCGAGTTGATCCGCTTCGCCAAGGAAAACGCCGTCGCGCTGGTGCTGGTCGGCCATGTCACCAAGGACGGCAACATCGCCGGCCCGCGGGTGCTGGAACACATGGTCGATGTGGTGATGAGCTTCGAGGGCGAGCGAAGCCACCAATACCGCATCCTGCGCAGCCTCAAGAACCGCTTCGGCCCGGTCGACGAGATCGGCATCTTCGCCATGGCCGGGCAGGGGCTTGAGGAAGTGGCCAATCCGTCCATGCTGTTCCTCTCGGGCCGCGAGGAGCCGGTGCCGGGCAGTGCGGTGTTCCCGGCGATCGAGGGAACCCGGCCGGTGCTGGTCGAAGTGCAGGCGCTGATCGTGCGAATCGCCAGCGGCGCGACGCCGCGCCGGGCGGTTGTCGGGTGGGATTCCGGACGCCTCGCCATGCTGCTCGCGGTGCTCGAAGCGCGCTGCGGATTGAGCTTTTCCACATGCGAGGTCTATCTGAACGTCGCAGGTGGATACCGGCTCGCCGATCCCGCCGCCGATCTTGCGGTGGCCGCCGCGCTGGTTTCCGCCCTGTCGGACCGGCCGCTTCCCGCCACGGCGGTCTGGTTCGGAGAAGTCTCGCTGGCGGGAGAAATCCGCCCCGTGGCGCACGGTTCGATCCGTTCGAAAGAAGCCGAGAAGCTGGGCTTCAGGCAGGCCTACGGACCGGCCGAGGGGGCGTCTGGCGCAGGCTCGATCCGTTACAATGCATTAACTCTGCTGCCAAATCTCGTTGACCGAATACTGGCCGAGGCCTAATTTCGCGCGCGATGACGGGTTTCGATATCGCTATCCTGCTCCTGGTCGGAGTGATGGCCATAACCGGCTTCATGCGCGGCTTCGTCGAAGAGATGCTGGCGCTGGCCGCATGGATTCTGGCGCTGTTCGCGATCCGCTTCCTGCACGAGCCGATCACCGCCTTTTTCACCCCCCATGTTGGCACGCCTTCCGGTGCGGGGGTGCTGTCGTTCGCCTTGCTGATGCTGGTGCCCTATGCGGTGGTCAAGCTGCTCGCCCGCAAGATGGGTGCGGCGTCCAAGTCTTCCTTTCTTGGCCCGATCGACCGTGTGCTTGGCTTCGGCTTCGGCGCGGTCAAGGGCATGATCATCGCCGTGCTGGCCTTTTCGGTGTTGGTGCTGGGCTACGATACGGTCTGGGGCCCGGGCGGCAGGCCGATCTGGATCACTCAGGCGCGCACCTATCCCTTCGTCAATGCGGCCAGCGAAGGCCTGGTCAAGGTGATCGCCGAACGCCGCAAGGCTGCGGTCGAGGCCGAGACCAAGCGCTTGCGCCAGGGTAAATAGCATGTCCGGCGCGGCGGCGCTCTATACGCCGCAGGTCCTGGCCCTGGCGACCAGCCTGGCGAACCATCCCTGGATTGAAAGCCTGCCCCTGCATGGCTCGGCCAGGTCCAAAAGCTGCGGCAGCACGCTTGCTCTTGCACTTGGCACAGACGACGCGGGCCGCATTGCCCAACTGGGCCTGCGCGCCCAGGCATGCGCCATCGGCCAGGCGGCCGCGGCGATTTTCGCCCAGGCCGCGATCGGCTGCGACGGCAAGCGGATCGCCGAGGCGGAACGCCAACTCTCCGCCTGGCTTGCGGGCGAGGGGCCCATGCCCGACTGGCCCGGGATCGAGGCGATAGCGCCGGCCCGGGCCTATCCCGCGCGCCATGGTGCGATCCGGCTCGCCTGGCAGGCGGCGAACGAGCTTCTTTCCAGCGGGCAATTGCCTCGCTAGGGAGTCCCCGAGGGCACACGTCACTTCGGGGAGATTTCATGGCCGACGCACACCTGCATCCGACAGGGCCGGAACCGAGCGCATCCGATATTCGCCTTGTTATCGCCGCCTCGTCGGCCGGTACGATTTTCGAATGGTACGATTTCTTCATCTACGGCGCGCTGGGCTCGATTCTTTCGAAGACTTTCTTTCCCACCGGCAATGCCACGCTGGAAATGCTGCTGTTCTGGCTGGTCTTCGCGGTCGGCTTTGGCTTCCGGCCGCTGGGCGCGATCCTGTTCGGCTTCCTGGGTGACAGGCTGGGGCGCAAATATACCTTCCTCGTCACGGTCACCCTGATGGGCATCGCCACCGCCGGCGTGGGCTTCGTTCCTTCGGCGGAGAGCATCGGCATGGCGGCGCCGGTGATCATCATCCTCTTGCGCATCATGCAGGGCCTTGCCCTGGGCGGTGAATATGGTGGTGCGGCGGTCTATGTCGCCGAACATTCGAAGCCTGGAAAGCGCGGCTTTTTCACCGGTTTCATCCAGGCCAGCGTGGTCGGCGGCTTTGTCCTCAGCCTGGTGGTTGTGTTGGGTTGCAAGGCGGCGATGAGCCCTGAGACCTGGAACGACTGGGGCTGGCGCGTGCCCTTCATCCTGTCGATCGCGCTGCTGGCGATCTCGCTGTGGATGCGGGTCAAGCTCAACGAAAGCCCGGTGTTCAAGGCGATGAAGGAAGAAGGCGAACTGGCCGGAAACCCCTTCGTCGAAAGCTTTACCTATCCCGGCAACAAGAAGCGGCTGTTCGTTGCCCTGTTCGGCGTCGGCGCGGGGCTGACCGCGATCTGGTATTGCTCGATGTTTTCCGGCCTTGCCTTCCTCAAGTCGGCGATGCGGATCGAGGATACCACGGCCGAGATCCTGGTCGGCCTGGCGGCGCTTGCCGGCATGGGCTTCTACGTTTTGTTCGGCGCCTTGTCCGACAAGGTCGGGCGCAAGCTGCCGATTGTTACTGGCTATGTGCTGATCCTGGTCTTCCTGTTTCCGCTGTTCTGGATGATCGGCGGCGCGGCCAACCCCGGACTTGCCGCCGCCAACCGCGATACCCCCGTGGTGGTTGCGGGGCCGGATTGTCAGTACGCGATCTTCTCGACCGAGCAGGCGACGCCCTGCGGCAAGCTGCTGGCCGATCTTTCCGGCGTGGGCGTTGCCTATAGCCGGGTCGATGCGCCCGAACTTTCGGTAACCGTCGGCGGCAAGCCGCTGCCGCTCGCCGAATACCGGTTCGACGACAAGAAGGCGCGGGCGGAACAGCTTGCAGCCTGGCTGGGCGAGGCAGGCTACGACCTTGGCAAGTTCAAGCCATCGGGCTGGGCGGCAGTCGTGGTCTGGTTCGGACTGTTCCTGGTCATGCTGCTTTCGGCGATGACCTATGGCCCGGTGGCTGCACTGCTCACCGAGATGTTCCCGGCGCGCATCCGATATTCGTCGATGTCGATTCCCTATCATATCGGCACCGGTTATTTCGGCGGCTTCCTGCCGTTCATTTCGGGCGTGATTGTGGCGCGCACGGGCGATCCCTATTCGGGGCTATGGTACACTTGGGTGGTGACCGCGGTCGCCTTGCTGGTGGCCTGGTGGGGCCTCAAGGGCGGGCCGCCGCGCGATTTCGAACAAGATGCCGCCTGAGCTACCGCCACCCGCGCTGAAACTGGGGATCGACCGCGCGGCGTTGGCCGCCAACTGGAAGGTGCTCGACCGGCTTTCGGGCAGAGCCAGCGCGGGCGCCGCAGTCAAGGCCGATGCCTATGGCGTGGGGGTGAGCGAGGCCGTGCCGGTGTTGCGCGAAGCCGGTTGCCGCGACTTCTTCGTCGCGCATTGGGGCGAGGTCGCACCCCTGCTTGGCCTTTGCGAGGCACGCGGCGTTTCCGTGCTGCATGGCCCCCTGACGCCGGCGGATGCCGCCTATGCCCTGGCGCTGGGTGTCAAGCCGGTGATCAATTCGCTGCAACAGGCGCGCCTGTGGCTGGATGCAGGCGGCGGGCCCTGCGACCTCATGGTCGATACCGGGATCAACCGGCTGGGCCTGTCGCTGAAGGAAATTGGCGACGAAGCAATCGGCCGGCTGGAGATCGACGTGCTGATGTCGCACCTGGCATCGGCTGATGAGGATGTTGCGCACAACGAAGTGCAGCGCGGGCACTGGGAAGGCCTGCGCCGTACCTTGCCCCATCGCCGCGCCAGCCTGGCCAACAGCGCCGGCATCGTACTCGGCCAGGCATATCATGGCGATCTCACCCGGCCGGGGCTTTCGCTCTACGGCGGTGTGCCGCGCAGCGAATTGGCCGATGCGATCACCCAGGTGGTGCGGCCGATGGCGGCAATCATGCAAGTGCGCGATGTCGCCGCCGGACAGGGCATCGGTTACAACTCGACCTTCGTCGCAAGCGAACCGATGCGGACCGCCACTGTCGCGCTGGGCTATGCCGATGGCTATCTGCGCTGCTGGTCTGGCAAGGGCGCCATGCTGCACGAGGGGCGGTGCCTGCCGGTGCTGGGGCGGGTGTCGATGGACATGACGGTGATCGACCTTGCCGCCGCGCCGCACCTCAAGGAAGGCGATTGGGTGGAAGCGTCCTATTCACTGCCCGAAGCCGCCGCGGCCAGCGGCCTGTCGCAATACGAATTGCTCACCCTGCTGGGGGACCGCTTCGCTCGCGGGCAATGATGCTGCGCAGCAAAGCATTTGTTGCATTGCCGTTGCTGCAAATGCTAACACGCATCTTCCCCGAGGAGTGAGTGAGCGCAATGGCGAACCAGGGTGGCAAGGACAGCGATACCGTCATCATCAAGAAGTACGCCAACCGGCGGCTCTACAATACCCAGTCGTCCAGCTACATCACGCTTGAGCATCTCGCCAAGATGACCCGCAGCGGCGTCGATTTCAAAGTGCTCGACGCCAAGACCGGGACGGACATCACCCACCAGATCCTGACGCAGATCATCATGGAGGAAGAGGCCGGGGGCGAGCAGATGCTGCCGGTGAAGTTCCTCCGGCAACTGATCTCGATGTACGGAAATTCGATGCAATCGATGATTCCGCACTATCTCGAAGCGTCGATGGAAAATTTCTGCGCCAACCAGTCAAAGTTCGCCAAGGCCTTCGAGGAGAGCCTGGGCAAGA
The DNA here is from genome assembly GCA_041911195.1 of Novosphingobium sp. Lineage (GTDB taxonomy): Bacteria > Pseudomonadota > Alphaproteobacteria > Sphingomonadales > Sphingomonadaceae > Novosphingobium. Next base: position 9,499 of record JAYRPK010000315.1, read on the forward strand.
ACCCCTTCGCCAAGCTGGCCCAGCAGAACCTTGCCATGTTCCGCGCCGCGACATCGGCTTTCATTCCGGACGCGGTCAAGGGCGGCGGCGCGGCCAAGGCCGACGATCTCTCGGCGCTGCGCGAACAGATGGCGGAAATGCAGAAGAAGCTCGACGCTCTGGGCAAGTAGGCTTTGTCGTAAGCCTAAAATTTGTGCCCAGCGCTGCTAGGCGCTAACGGCCTCAGCATGAATCAGCCCAAGATCCGCCACGCCCTGTCCGTAACCCGCCAGGACGATTTCGCCGCCTGGTACCAGGAAGTCATCGCCGAGGCCGAAATGGCCGAGGAATCCGGCGTTCGCGGCTGCATGGTGATCAAGCCATGGGGCTATGGCATCTGGGAGCGCATCCAGAAGCTGATGGACGCGCGGATCAAGGCAGCGGGGGTGGAGAACTGCTATTTCCCGCTGTTCATCCCGCTATCCTACTTCGCCAAGGAAGCGGAACATGTCGAAGGCTTCGCCAAGGAAATGGCGGTCGTTACCCACCACCGACTGATCGGGGACGGGAAGGGCGGACTGACGCCCGATCCGGAAGCGAAGCTGGAAGAGCCGCTGATCGTGCGCCCGACTTCGGAAACGGTGATCGGCGCGGCCATGGCGCGCTGGGTGCAGTCGTGGCGTGACCTGCCGCTGCTGACCAACCAGTGGGCCAATGTCGTGCGCTGGGAAATGCGCACCCGCATGTTCCTGCGCACCAGCGAATTCCTCTGGCAGGAGGGCCATACTGCCCATGCCGACCGCGAGGACGCCATGGTGGAGACCCTGCGCGCGCTCGAGATGTATCGCGCCCATGCCGAGGAAGAGCTGGCCATGCCGGTGATGACCGGCGAAAAGCCGGAGAACGAACGCTTTCCAGGGGCTGTGGCGACCTATTCGATCGAAGCCATGATGCAGGACGGCAAGGCGCTGCAGGCCGGCACTTCGCACTATCTCGGCACAGGCTTCGCCCAGGCCGCGGGCATCCAGTATCAGGACCGTAACGGCACGCAGCAGTTCTGCCACACCACCAGCTGGGGCGTCTCTACCCGCCTGATCGGCGGCGTCATCATGACGCATGGCGACGACGACGGGCTGCGGGTGCCGCCAGCGATCGCGCCGCACCAGATCGTCATCATCCCCATGCTGCGCGACCTGCCCGAGGACGGAGAGATCGTCGACTATTGCAAGGCCCTGCAGCGCGAGCTCGCTGCGCTGCGCGCCTTCGACGAACCGCTGCGCGTCCACTGCGACTTGCGCCCCGGCAAGGCGGCGAACAAGCGCTGGGGCTGGGTCAAGAAGGGGGCGCCGCTGATCGTCGAGATCGGCGGGCGCGATGTCGCCGCCGGCAATGTCAGCTGGTTCCGCCGCGACGTGATGTACAACGAGGCGGGCAAGCTCGCCTCCTCGATCGATCCGCGCGAGAAATTCACCGGCATTGCCGCCGCGGTGATCGAGGATATCCAGACCGACCTGTTCGGACAGGCCGAAAAGCGGCGCGATGCCAACATTCATTCCGGCATTTCCAGCCTGGACGAGCTGGCCGAGTTCTACGCCGAAGGCCAGCGTTATCCCGGTTGGGTGGAAGCGGGCTGGGCGCGGCCGACGGGCGCGGAGCTTGAGCAGGTCACGGCGAAGCTCAAGGCGCTCAAGCTCACCATCCGCAACACGCCGATGAACGGAGCGCCAGCCGAAGGGCAATGCCTGTTCACCGGCAAGCCGGCGGTCGAGCGGATCTATATTGCACGCGCCTATTGACGCGTTGAGTAGCCGCGCTGGCTCACCTGTCCTTGGCCATCTCTGCCTTGTAGGCGTCCAGGCTTACCGGCCGGCCGAGGAATTCCCGCACCGCATCCGACAGGCCGCGATGCGCGATCCAGTGCGCCGAGTAGGTCGGCACCGGCAGGTAGCCGCGCTGGATCTTGTGCTCGCCCTGCGCGCCGGCCTCGACGCGCGAGATGCCGTGCGCGATCGCGAAGTCCATGGCCATGTAGTAGCAGAGCTCGAAATGCAGGAAGGGCACGTCCACCGTCGCACCCCAGTTGCGGCCGTAGATCGCGTCCCGCCCCACCAGATTGAGCGCGCCGGCGACAGGCTGGCCGTCGCGCTCGGCGATCATCAGCACCACCGCCTCACCCAGACGCTCGCCAAGCATCGGCCAGAAGCGCCTGGTCAGATAGGCGCTGCGCCCCCATTTGCGGTCCGTGGTGCTGCGATAGAAGCGGTGGAAGGC
>JAYRPK010000316.1:0-3456 GCA_041911195.1 Novosphingobium sp.
GGCAGCCGCAGCTATCCAGTCTGGGCCGGTGTGCAGGGCGCGCTGGTGCAATGGTGGTATGGCCACAACGCAGTGGGCTTCTTCCTCACTGCCGGCTTCCTCGCCATGATGTACTATTTCGTGCCCAAGCAGGCGGGCCGGCCGATCTTCAGCTACCGGCTGTCGATCATCCACTTCTGGGCGCTGATCTTCCTCTACATCTGGGCGGGTCCGCACCACCTGCTCTACACGGCGCTGCCCGACTGGGCGCAGACGCTGGGCATGGTCTTCTCGATCATGCTGTGGATGCCCAGCTGGGGCGGCATGATCAACGGCCTGATGACGCTCAACGGCGCCTGGGACAAGGTCCGCACCGATCCGATCATCCGGATGATGGTGCTCAGCCTCGCCTTCTACGGCATGAGCACCTTCGAAGGCCCGATGATGTCGATCAAGTCGGTCAACAGCCTGTCGCACTATACCGACTGGACCATTGGCCACGTCCATTCCGGCGCACTGGGGTGGAATGGGATGATCACCTTCTCGGCGGTCTACTTCCTGGTGCCGCGGCTTTGGGGCCGTGAGCGGCTCTACAGCCTGCGCTGGGTGAACTGGCACTTCTGGCTGGCGACGCTGGGCATCGTCTTCTACGCCGCCTCGATGTGGGTGGCAGGCATCACCCAGGGCCTGATGTGGCGCGAATACGGGGCCGACGGCTACCTGGTGAACACCTTCGCCGAAACGGTCGCCGCGTTGCATCCGATGTTCCTGCTGCGGGCATTGGGCGGACTGCTCTACCTCGCCGGCGCGGCCGTGTTCGCCGCCAATGTCTGGCTGACCATCGCGGGACGCCAGCGTGAGGAAGCGCCGCTGCGCAGCGCGCCTTACGACGAGGCCGCCGATCGTCCGCTCACCGCCATTCCCGCCGAATAGGGGCGTAACGTCATGACTGCGAAAACATCCGCGACGATCGAGCGTCACAAGAAGCTCGAACGCAATGTCACTCTGCTTGGCCTGTTCGCCTTCCTGGCGGTTACGGTCGGCGGCATCGTCGAGATCGCGCCGCTATTCTGGATCGATAACACCATCGAGAAAGTCCAGGGCATGCGGCCATACACTCCGCTCGAGCAGGCGGGGCGCGACATCTATGTGCGTGAAGGCTGCTATGTCTGCCACAGCCAGATGATCCGCCCCTTCCGCGACGAAGTGGAGCGCTATGGCCACTACAGCCTCGCCGCCGAGAGCATGTACGACCGTCCGTTCCAATGGGGTTCGAAGCGCACCGGCCCGGATCTGGCGCGGGTCGGCGGCCGTTATTCGGATGCCTGGCACGTCCAGCACCTGCAGGATCCGCGCTCGGTGGTGCCTGAATCGATCATGCCGCCCTATGCCTTCCTCGCCGAACGCGAACTGGATTGGGGCGACATGGGGGCGGAGCTCAATGCGCTGCGCCTTGCCGGAGTGCCCTACACAAAGGCGCAGATCGACAAGGCCAATGCCGATCTTGCGGCCCAGGCCAGCGCCGATGGCGATGCCGCCGATCTCCAGTCGCGCTATGCCAAGGCGCAGTTGCGCGATTACGACGGCAATCCGTCCCGGCTCACCGAAATGGATGCGTTGGTCGCTTATCTCCAGGTGCTGGGCACCCTGGTCGATGTGAACAGCGCCGCCGCCCAGGAAGATCTCGCCACGGAGAAGGGGCGGTGACGTTCCATTCCACTTACGAAACGCTGCGGCAATTCGCCGACAGCTGGGGCCTGGTGGCCATGGTGGTGAGCTTCACCGCCTGCGCGATCTGGCCATTCCGGCCGGGCGCGCGCAGCGCCAACCAGGCGGCCGCCCTCATGATTTTCGAGGATGAAGACAATGTCTAGATCTCGCATCGACGATGCCACCGGGGTCGAAACCGTCGGCCATGAATGGGACGGTATCGAGGAGCTCAACAATCCGCTGCCGCGCTGGTGGCTGATCACCTTCTACATCACCATTGTCTTCGCCATCGGCTATGTCGTCGTCTATCCGGCGATCCCCTTGCTCAACAAGGGAACCGAAGGGCTCTGGGGCTGGACCAGCCGAGGCCAGCTGGCCAGCGAAACGCAAGCCGATGCCCAGCGGCGCGGGACTCTGATGGCGGCGCTGGCCGCCACCCCGATCGAGCAGCTGCCGGGCAAGCCGGACCTGATGCGCGACGCTATTGCCGGCGGCAAGGCGGCCTTCCGGGTCAACTGCGTGCCTTGCCATGGTTCGGGTGCGGCCGGGTCGACCGGTTATCCCAACCTCAACGACGACGAATGGCTGTGGGGCGGCAATCTCAAGGAGATCGAATACACGATCACCCATGGCATCCGCCAGCCGGGCGATGCCCAGACCCGCCAGGCGCAGAACATGCCCAGCTTCGGTCGCGAAGGCATTCTTACAGGGGCGCAGATCGGCGACGTCACCAGCTATGTCCGCTCGCTTTCGGGGCTGGAACAGGCGGGCGCCGCATCGGCAAGGGGTCAGGCGATCTTTGCAGCCAACTGCGTCGCCTGCCACGGGCCGGACGGCAAGGGCAGCCGCCAGTTCGGCGCGCCAAACCTGACCGACGCGATCTGGCTCTATGGCAAAAGCCGCGATGCGGTGGTCGGCAGCATTGCCAATGCCCATGCCGGCGTCATGCCGGCCTGGGGGCAAAAGCTCGATCCTGCCACTATCCGGATGCTGGCAGCTTATGTACATTCGCTGGGAGGGGGCGAAGATTTCGCAGAGGCGGCGGCATCGCCGGCGCCCAACCCGGCGACAGGCAATGCGCAACCCTGAACCAGAAGGCGAGTTTCTCCTCTACGAAAAGCGCCGGTCGGTATTTCCCAAGGCCGTCAAGGGCCCGTTCCGGCGGTTCAAATGGCTGGTGATGATCGTCACCCTGGCGATCTACTACCTCACGCCATGGATCCGCTGGGACCGGGGGCCTTATGCCCCCGACCAGGCCGTGCTGGTCGATCTGGCGCACCGCCGGTTCTACATGTTCGACATCGAGATCTGGCCGCACGAATTCTATTTCGTCGCCGGCCTGCTGATCATGGCCGGCATCGGGTTGTTCCTGGTGACCAGCGCGGTCGGCCGGGCATGGTGTGGTTTCAGTTGTCCGCAGACGGTCTGGACCGATCTCTACCAGCACGTCGACCGGCTGATCGACGGGGACCGCAATGCCCAGATGCGGCTGCAGGCTGCCCCCTGGGGGCCGGGTAAGATCGCGCGGCGGCTGTTCAAGTGGTACGTCTACCTGTCGATCGCATTCATCACCGGCGGCGCCTGGATCTACTATTTCGCCGATGCGCCGACCCTGCATCACGAGTTCTGGACCGGGACGGCGCCATCGATCGCCTATGCCACGGTCGGCGTGCTGACGGCGACGACCCTGATCTTCGGCGGTTTCATGCGCGAGCAGGTGTGCATCTACATGTGCCCCTGGCCGCGTATCCAGACGGCGATGCTCGA
>JAYRPK010000317.1:0-2645 GCA_041911195.1 Novosphingobium sp.
ATACCGCCGCCACGCTCTGGTTGGGCGCCGGCGAGAACCCGGAGTGGATCGCTCGCCAGCTGGGGCATACCACCACCGAGATGCTGTTCCGTGTCTATTCGCGCTACGTCCCCAACCTGACCCGGCGCGACGGTTCCGCCTTCGAGCGCCTGCTGACCGGCGTCATGGGCAACGGGGAAGCGCAGATCCGGCTGGAAACCGAATCGAAGGAGGCGCACCATGTCTGAGGCAAGTTCCCTCGTCCAGCCGGTGGCCGTCGCCCTGTCCGGCGCAGGAGAGGATCTGGTGCGCCAGGCGCTGCCGCTGGTGTTTCGGGTGCAGTCGGTCGAGCGCCATCCGTTGCCGGCCGGCGGGGTGCGCAACGTCGCTTCGCTGTTCAACGAGAAGGCGGCCCTGAAGGTCGACTGGTTGTCCCGCGTGGCGGATCCCCGGGTGGCTGCGGACTGTCTCGTCAGCATCCGCTGGCAAGGCAATGCCGTGTCGCTCGGCGGTCATGTCCGTATCGGACGGCTGGTCGCCCTAGAGCGCCCCATGGCCGGTCTCAACCTGTTCGACACAGTGCTGATGCGCTGGGTGCCGGAACGGGAACTGGTACAGCGCGGCAGGGCGCTGTGGGAAAGCCTGCCCCTTGCCTTCCGCGACTTATTCAACGCGATGTTTTGGAACGGTGGGCGCTTCCGCCGCTATCTGGTGGGTCCGAGTTCCCTGGATAATCACCACAGTGGACTCAACGGCAATTTCCGCCACAGCCTCGAGGTGGCCGAGCAGGCGCTGGCGCTGGCACGTGACCATGAATTGGTGTCGCTGCCGGTCATGATCCTTGCCGGGTTGATTCACGATGCGGGGAAAGCTGACGAGTACCGCTACGATCATGCGCGCCGCTGTTTCGCGATGGCCCCCGAGGCCACCCTGGTCGGTCACCGCGACCGGCTGCAGCACTGGCTGGCCGCCGCCCGTGAGCGTTGCGGCGAAGGGGTGCCGCAACGCCAGTATCTGGCCCTCGTCCATGCCCTGACCGCGACCTATGGCGCGCCGCCGCATCTCGGGTTGCGCGAACCCCTCAGCCTGGAGGCGATGCTCCTCTCGATGGCCGACCGGGCGTCGGGCAAGGCTGAGCTGATCGAACGTCTGGCGACCCCGGGCGGCGGGTTCGGGCGCTATCACCGGCATCTGCGCGGGCGGCCGTTCGTGGCGGCGGCGTGGGATGCGTAACGTACAGAACGTAACGTCACGTATCAATTCTTTCGTAACGTAACGGGGAGGTATTTCATGCCGCGCGAAGCGAGCATTACCTATGAGCAGGTGCCATAAGCGACAGCCACCACAAAGCGACAGTCGTTGCTTATGATGTTGAAAGCCACACGCTCGCTCAGACAGGATCTGTTTTGTTTCACAACCCGCGACCCGGAAGGCAATAACAAATTGATCCATAAGCAATAATTGTGCATAATTTATTTCATATTTCATTTCAGAATTTGTTTCATCCGTGCGCACATCCCTCGACGACCTCTACGCTGCGCTTCGCCTCGGCCCCCTGGCAGGCGTCGAGCTTCGTCGCGCACTCGGCGGCATCAGTGCAGCCACGCTATCGCGCATGGTCGCTGCTGCCGGAGCAGAGGTGGTTCGGCGTGGCGGCTCCCGGCGTATTCGCTACGGGCTGCGCCGATCACTTCGCGGCCAAACAGGCGCCTTGCCGCTCTATCGGATTGACGCCCAGGGCGTAGGGCACGTCGTCGGCCGCCTTGATCTGGTCTATCCGGAAGGGAGCGCCCTGGAGCTTGAGGCGCCGTTCGCCTGGCCGCTCGATCCGGAGTCGGAAATGCGCGACGGCTGGTTTGACGGGTTGCCGTATCCCTTGCTCGACATCCGACCGCAAGGCTTTATCGGCCGCAACTTTGCCCTCTTGAATGCTCAGGTGCTCGGTGTGCCGGAAGGATTGGATCGCTGGTCGGACGATGACGTTGTGCATGTGCTGGCAAACGCGGGAAACGATCTCTCCGGCGATCTGATCCTTGGCGGTCGCGCCTATGACCTGCATTTGGCCGCGCGTCGCGACTGGGAACGCAACCTCATCCGCAGCGCCGATGTTCCTGCCGCCTACCCAGACCTTGCCCAGCGCGCGCTGGCGCACGGCATCGCCGGCTCCTCGGCGGGCGGCGAGTTCCCCAAGTTTACGGCCCAGTGTGAAATCGACGGCGAGCCGGTATCGGTCATCGTCAAGTTCTCCGGAGCGGATGACTCATTGGCGGTGCGTCGCTGGTCGGATCTTCTGGTTTGCGAGCATTTGGCGCTGGAAACACTGACGGCCGAACTCGGCATTGAAAGCGCCCGCAGCACGATCCGGCAGCACGCCGGCCGCACCTTCCTCGAGGTTGCGCGCTTCGACCGCGTCGGCACGCATGGCCGGCTGCCGTTATGCTCGCTTGGCGCACTCAACGGCGCGCTGCTGGGCCTGCCCGGCGCCACATGGCCCGTCATCGCGGAAGCGCTGCACCGCCATGGTTGGTTGCCGGCCGATGATGTCTCGCGTATCAGGTTGCTCTGGTGGTTCGGGCGGCTGATCGCCAACGCCGACATGCACGAAGGCAACTTGTCCTTCCGCCCGGGCCTGTCGCTTGCGCCAGCCTACGACATGCTGCCGATGG
>JAYRPK010000318.1:0-2951 GCA_041911195.1 Novosphingobium sp.
GACCTCGATATCGAGGAGTTCAACCGCTTCGCCATGGCCAAGGGCTGGGGCGACGGCTTGCCGCTGATCCCGCCAACCGAATCGCGCGTACGCGGCTTCCTCGCCGCCAATGACCGCTATCCCGATGAAGTGATCGCCCAACTCGCCCCGGCGCGAACCGAATGCACGGTGGAGAAGATCGCGATCAACGCGGTAATGGCGGGCGCTCCGGCCGAGAGCCTCGAACTGCTGATCGCCATGATCGCCGCCGTCGCCGACCCCGATTTCGAGCTTTACGGCATCAACACCACGACAGCCCCGGTCTATCCCGCCTTCATCGTCAACGGCCCGGTGCGGCATGAACTGGACATCCCGTTCAGCTACGGCTGCTTCGGCGGCGTCGCCACGACTGCGAACGCCATTGGCCGCGCCTTCCGCCTGATCATGCGCAATGTCGCCGGGCAGGTCGCGGGAGTGACTTCGCAGACCACCTTCGGCTCGCCCGGCCGCCTCGCCAGCGTGCTCGCCGGCGAGTGGGAAGAGAAGTCTCCCTGGACGCCGCTCGCCGAACGGCGCGGGGTGAAAGGCAATGCCGTCACCTGCTTCGGCACCATGGGCACGATGAACGTGCTCGACACCACCTCGCAATCGGCCAACGACTTCCTCGAGCAGATCGGCAAGTCGCTGCCCTATGTCTCGGCCAACTGCTTCACCCCGGCCATGCCCTATGCCGAGATGATGGTGGCGCTGAACCCGATCTGCGCCGAGATCGTCGGGCGGGAAATGCCCAGCATCGAGGACGTGCAGGAAGTGCTGTGGCGCTATGCCAGCGTACAAGCCGACCTGCTCCAGCGCCAGCACCGCGAGCAATTGGAAGCGCAGGAACGCGTGCGCGAGGACGGGCGGATCTATGCCGTGCCCGAGCCCAAGGACATGATCCTGTTCGTCGCCGGCGGCCTTGGCGGCCTGCACGCAACCGGGTTCCACAGCTTCGGCAGCTGCATCTCGCAGACCCGCCCGGTGGCGGAAGTCATCCCGGCGCGGGAAGCGCAGGCGGCGGAATAATACAACATTCGGGAGAGGACATGAGCGACCAGGATAGCGTGGCCCTGATGCACCGCGTCTATGCGGCGGTGCTGGGCGGAGATTTCGACACCTTTGGCACGCTGGTGCATCCGGACATGGAACTGCACCAGGGCTCTGGCATGCCCTTTGCCGGCACCTATCGCGGGGTCGAGGGCTTCATGCGGTTCTTCACCATTTTCGGCGAGACCTTCGAGATCGAAAAGCTCGCGCCCTTGCGCGACTACCGCGGCGACGATCCGGAATGGGTGGTCTGCGAGCTGGAGATCGCGGCGACGGTCAAGGCCACCGGCAAGCGCTTCGAAGGCACGATCATGGAACAGTGGCAGTTCCGCGACGGCAAGGCGCTGACGATCAAGCCGCACTATTTCAACTCGCCGCTGGCGGGCTGAACGGGGACAACAAGAAGGGCCAGGGCCGGCCCAAGAGGGAGAGTGGAATGAGCGATCCGGTTGGACGCAGGGACTATGTCGCGGCCGGGCCCCTGGCCCTCATCATCGGCTGCGGCGGCATGGGCATGTCGGTGGCCCGCGCACTGGGCTAGCGGCACCCACTGCTGATTGTCGACATCGACGAAAAGCGGCTGGCCGAGGCGGAGAATGTGCTGCTGCTGGAAGGCTATTCCGTCCAGACCCGCGCCTGCGACATCACCAACACCAGCGAGACCCGCGCCCTGGGCGAGGCACTGGCCGGCGGTCCGGGCGTGCGCGTGCTGATGCATGTCGCCGCGGTCGGCAAGTCGATTGGATCGTGGAAGAAGATGATCGACATCGACCTGGTCGGCGCGCAGTTGATCGCCGATGCCGTCGATCCACATATGGTGAAAGGCGGCGTCGCCATCCTGATCTCTTCGCTGGCCAGCTACCTGCCGCCCGCCGATTCGCGCATCGACAAGCTGCTCGACGATCCCAAGGCTGCCGGCTTTTATGACGGGCTGGTCGCCATCCACGGCAGCGAGCCGGACATGGACTGGGCCTACAATTACGCCAAGCTGGGCATCAACAAGCTGGCCGAGCGGCTGGCGGTGCAATGGGCGGGGCGCGAAGTGCGCGCCCTGTCGCTCTCGCCCGGCATGATCGACAGCCCCATGGCCCGCGCCGAGGGCGAGACGCTGCCGGCCCACGACGGAACCCAGGCCCGCCTCACCCGCGCCGACAAGGCCATGGAAATCCCGCTGCGGCGCGAAGGCAGCCTGCTGGAAATCACCGGGGTGGTCGATTTCCTCGCCTCGGACGCGGCGAGCTTCCTCAACGGCATCGATGTGACCGTCGACGGCGGCCACCGCGCCGTCTGGCGGCGGACGGGGATAACCCAGCGATAGGAGACGTGGCTTGGCGGACTACTATCCCGAGGGCGAACTCGATCCCGTTGCGGCGGGCATTGCCGCCTACTTTTCGCAGTTCCCCGCCTGGACCGGGCTGACCAGCAATCCCATCACGGAAACCCGCAAGGCCATCCGCGCGGCGACAGTCCTCTCCGGACAGCCGGAAATGGCCTCGGTCAGCGAACACAAGGTGCCGGTCGCCGGCGACGAGATCGCCCTTCGCCTGTTCCGCCCCCATGGCGAAGTGCGCGCGCTGATCCTGTGGGTGCATGGCGGCGGCTTCTGCACCGGCAGCAACGACGAGATCGAGAACTTCTGCCGCCTGCTGGCGCGCGACACGCAATGCGCAGTCGGCTCGATCGAATACCGCCTGGCCCCTGAGCACAAGTTCCCGGTGCCAGTGGAAGACGTCGAGGCGGCGGTGATCTGGGCCTCGGGGCGGGTGGCCGAACTGGCGGGCAAGGATGTGCCTGTCGTGGTCGGTGGAGACAGCGCCGGGGGCAATCTTGCCACGGTCACCACGCGGCGGCTCCATGCCGCCGGCAAGGCCAGGATCGCCGCCAAC
>JAYRPK010000319.1:0-1683 GCA_041911195.1 Novosphingobium sp.
GCGAAGGAAACGCCGGGCAATGCCTGCAGGCTACGCTCGACCTTGCCCATGCAGCCTGCGCAATGCATCCCCGGCACCACCAGCACCGTTTCACAGCCTGCTTCAGGTGAGATGCGGGCGTTGGCCGTCACTGTAGGCCCTCTTCGCGGCGCCAGGTCTTGCCCTCGGCACTGGCCTCGAGGCGCAAGCGCCAGCGGCCGAGGGGCAGTGTTTCGTTCGAGACGAAGGCCCCGCCTGCATCCCTCGCGAAGCCGAGCCGCACGTCGGGCAGGTGGCCGAGCGGATGGCGGGCCAGGGCGGTCAGGGTGACGCTGTCCGGTGCGCCCGTCAGCGTCACCACCAGCCGTCCGTCGGCGCGGCGTGTCACGCTTGCCTGCCAACCAAGCCGGCGCTCGCGCTCGGCTTCGCCCAGCCAGCGGTTGAAGTGCTGGCTGGCGACATAGCTGTTCTCGACCACGACCCCGCCGAAAGTCGCCCCCGCGAGCCTGGCGAGCAGGAGATTGACCGCCAGGACCACGGCAAAGAAGCCTACAAGGATTGCCGCCATGTGCCTGCCGGTGAAAGTACCTGCCATCATTCGTCTCCCGGAGCATCGAACCGGGCCGAGCGGGAAGAGGTCCCGCCATCCTGGTCGAGCGCGCGCACTGTGAAGTTGAATTGCTGCTCTCGCGTGTTGGCGGGAGCGATGACATAGACGCGGACCGGCGCGGCGGTGTCGGAAGCGACCTTGCGCCGCAAGGTGCGCGTTGCGCTTTCGCGCGCCATGTCGTCGCTCCACATGGTTCCGCCCGGAAGCCCCTGCAAGGTGATCTCCATCTCGCGCGGGCGGCCTTCCATGTTGCGCAATTTCACCGTGTAGGCATTGCGGACTTCGCCGTTGCTCATCAGCATGAACGGCGGGTTCCGGTCCTTGGTCACCGTAAGGCCCAGGTGATCGCGCGTACCCAGGGCAAACAGCAGGCCAAGACCGATCAGGCCCCAGGCGGCGAAATAGATCAGCGTCCGCGGCCGCAGGATCGCCTTGATCACCGACTGCGCCGGATGGCCCTGCCTTTCCTGCTCGCTGCCTTCGAGCGTGGCATAGTCGATCAGGCCGCGCGGACGGCCGACCTGCTTCATCACCGTATCGCAGGCGTCGATGCACAGGGCGCAGGTGATGCAGCTGATATCAGGGCCGTTGCGGATGTCATAGCCGGTGGGGCAGACCGCGACGCACTGGTTGCAGTCGATGCAGTCGCCCAGCTTGGTCTTGGACTTTTCCGCTTCCTTGACACTGCCGCGCGGTTCTCCGCGCCAGTCCTTGTAAGTGACGATCAGGCTCTTTTCGTCGAGCATCGCCGTCTGGATACGCGGCCAGGGGCACATGTAGATGCACACCTGCTCGCGCATGAAACCGCCGAAGATCAGGGTCGTCGCCGTCAGCACGCCGACCGTGGCATAGGCGATGGACGGTGCCGTCCCGGTCCAGAACTCATGATGCAAGGTCGGCGCATCGGCGAAATAGTAGATCCAGGCGCCGCCGGTGATGAATGCGATCGACAGGTAGACGTACCACTTGAACAGCCGCCGCGCGATCTTGGCCGGCCCCCAGGGGGCAGCCTGCAGCCGCATCTGGGCATTGCGGTCCCCGTCGATCAGCCGGTCGACGTGCTGGTAGAGATCGGTCCAGACCGTCTGCGGACA
>JAYRPK010000320.1:0-6215 GCA_041911195.1 Novosphingobium sp.
TGCCGCGACACCGGCTTACCTGGTTCCAGCTGTCGATCACCTCAATCTCAACGCCAGCTGGGAATCGATGCTCGGTACACCGCTCGACCTCTCGTTCTTCATGACCAACGTCACGAACGAAGCCTACATCGTCTTCCCGAGCAGCAGCTTCTTCACCTTCGGCGGCGATGGCGGACACGTTAACGAACCGCGCATGTGGGGCTTCCGCCTGAAGTATCGCTTCGGGGAGTGATCCCGCGGCCAATGCCGGAATACGGAGGGCGGGCCGCGGCTCGCCCTCTTTTTTTGCCCCCCCTTTTTGCCCATTTGCCGGGCCGGCATCATTCGTAGTCGTCGGCGCCCTGGTAGTCTTCGGCGAGGTCCGAGAAGCGGGTGATGCGCGATTCGAAGCGCAGTCGCACCTTGCCGGTGGCGCCGTGGCGCTGTTTTGCGACGATCAGTTCGGCCAGGCCGAACACCCGCTCCATGTCTTCCTGCCACTTGGCATGAGCCTCGTGGACCTTGGCATCGTCGCCCTCGACCGGCTGCTTGGGTTCCTTGGCGGCGACGTAATAGTCCTCGCGATAGACGAACCAGACCATGTCTGCGTCCTGCTCGATCGAGCCGGATTCGCGCAGGTCCGATAGCTGCGGCCGCTTGTCGTCGCGGCTTTCGACCGCACGGCTGAGCTGGGAAAGCGCGATCACCGGCACGCCCAGTTCCTTGGCCAGCGTCTTGAGGCCGCGGCTGATTTCGGAGATTTCGTTGACCCGGTTGTCGTTGGCCCGCGCCGTGCCCTGGAGCAGTTGCAGGTAGTCGACGACGATCAGGCCGATGTCGTGCCGCCGCTTCAGCCGCCGCGCGCGGCTGCGCAGGGCGGCGATGGAGAGCGCGGGGGTGTCATCGATGAACAGCGGCAGTTCGGCCAGCGTCTGGCTGGCGAAGCTGAGCTTCTGGAAATCGTCGCGGCTGATCTTACCCATGCGCAGCATTTCGCTCGAAATGCCGGAGTTCTCGGCGAGGATACGGGTGGCCAACTGGTCGGCGCTCATTTCCAGGCTGAAGAAGGCCACTGGAGCTCCGACCGAGGCCTTCGGATCGATCCCATCGCGGCGGGTATCGTCGAGGAAGCGCTTGGCGGTGTTGAAGGCGATGTTGGTGGCGAGCGAGGTCTTGCCCATGCCGGGGCGGCCGGCGAGGATGATGAGGTCGCTGTCGTGCAGGCCGCCGATCTTCTCGTTTACCGAGGTAAGCCCGGTAGTCTTGCCCGAGATGTGGCCGCCGGAATTGAGCGCCTTCTCGATGGCCGAAATGGCGACGCGGGTGGCCGCGGCGAAGCCCTGCGCCTCGCTCTGCGCGCCGGCGCCTTCGGCGACGTTGTAGAGCGCGGCTTCGGCCAGTTCGATCTGTTCGAGCGGCTCGACCGCCTCGCTGGTGTCCATCGCCGATTCGACGAGGTTGCGTCCGACGCTGACCAGCTCGCGCAGGAGGGCCAAGTCATAGATCTGCTGGGCCAGTTCGCGCGGGGCAAGCAGGCCCTGGCCGTCGGCGGTGAGGCGCGCGAGATAGGTGAGGCCGCCCAGTTCCTTCAGCGCCTCGTCGCTCTCAAAATAGGGCCGCAAGGTCACTGGCGTCACCACCGCGCTGCGGTCCATCAACTGCTGAATTCGGGCGAACACGCGCTCGTGCACCGGCTCGAAGAAGTGTGCGGGCGTCAAGTTGACGGGCAGCTCCTCCATTACCCGGTTGTCGATCAGCACCGCCCCCAGGAAGGCGGCCTCCGCCTCGACATTGGCGGGAAGGGCGCGCGGGGCGGCATCGCTTTCGGCGGGACGGAGCATGAGGACTTCTTCGGCCATGGGACGAACTGCAATGCGCGCGTCGTAGCGGGCGGGCAAGCACGTCCTGAAGGGGAATTAATCCACAGGGTGTGGATCACCGCCTCCGCGAGGCCTGTCCCCCTTGCCCCGCCATGCCGCATTTGCGAAACGGGCCTGCCATGCCCGACCCGCGCATCTCCCACATCGAACTCGACGAGGCGACCATCCTGTGGCGCAACGCCGATATCGAGCAGGAGCGGCGCATCGCCATCTTCGACCTGATCGAGGAAAACACCTTCAAGCCGCTGCGCGCCTGGGCCGCCGGCTTTCTCGGGCCCTATCGCCTGCGCCTTTCGGTACACGATGGCCGGCTGTCGCTGGAAGTCTCGGGCGAGGACGGGACCGAGCTGGAAACGCTGATCCTGGGGCTTGGCCGCTTCCGCCGCCCGATCCGCGAATACTTCGCCATCTGCGATTCCTATTACCAGGCGATTCGCAAGGCGACTGCGACCGAAATCGAGACCATCGACATGGCCCGGCGCGGAGTTCACAACGAAGCGGCGGAATTGCTGCTGGAACGGCTGGAGGGCAAAGTGGAGACTGACTTTCCCACTGCGCGCCGGCTCTTTACCCTGATCTGCGTGCTGCATATCAGGGGCTAGCAGAACAGACAGGGCGCAAGGGTCAGGCATGGCGAGAGGCAAAAGCAGCCGCACCCGATTGCGCCTTGTCGGCGCGGCTGTGCTGGTGGCGTTGCTGGCCGGCGGCTATGGCTGGTGGCACTTGCACCACTGGGTGCCATCACGCAGCGAGTTCCCGGTCCAGGGTGTCGAAGTGGGCGCCGAAGACGGCGATATCGAGTGGAAGGCAGTCAAGGCGATCGGCGCCGATTTCGCCTATATCGACGCCAGCGCCAGCGCCTTCGCCCGCGATCCCAGGTTTTCCCGCAATCTCGAGGAAGCGCGCGCCGCGAAGTTGCAGGTGGGCGCGGTACACCGCTACGATCCCTGCCAGCCGGCCGAGCGGCAGGCGGCCAATTTCGTCACGCTGGTGCCGCGCGATGCCGCGCTGCTGCCCCCGGCGGTCGATCTTGACGGGGACGCCGGGGATTGCCCGGTCAAGGTCAGCGACGCCAAGCTGGAGAGTGAACTGATGACATTCCTCAACCAGGTCGAGGCGCATACCGGCAAGCCGGCGCTGCTCAAGCTGTCGCGGCGTTTCGAGCAGCATTACCATGTCGCGGCGTCCATCGACCGCAATCTGTGGCTGACCGGCGACCGCTTCCAGCCCGACTATGCCGGCCGGCCATGGACCTTGTGGACCGCCAACAAGGCCTATGCCAACGAGGCCGGGGAGCAGCCGATGCGCTGGGTGGTGGTGCAGCCATGAGCGTCGATCGTGATGCGCTGATCGCCACCGCCCGCGCGGCCTCGGCCATGGCCCATGCGCCCTATTCGCATTTCCATGTCGGCGCGGCGCTGGCCTTTGACGACGGCAGCGTGGTCGCGGCCGCCAATGTCGAGAATGCGAGCTATGGCCTGACGCTATGCGCCGAAACCGTCGCTGTCGCCTCGGCCATGTCAGCCGGGCGGCGCGGTGGGCTGGTGGCGGTGGCAGTGATCGGCGGCTCGCCCGACGGGCAAGGCGCGGCGAGCCCCGGCCAGGCGCCGGTCACGCCCTGCGGCCGCTGCCGGCAAGTGCTTAACGAGCTGGCGGGGCTGGGCGGCACCGATCCGGTGATCTGGTGCGCGGGTGCCGACCAAGTGCTTGAAGTGCGGCTTTCGGAGCTGCTGCCGCATGCTTTCGGACCGGATAAACTGTTAGGTTAACCAAGCCTAAGGAAGTTCCCGGCTAAAGCCGCCGCGAATTCAGTGCGGGCACCATGATCAGAACCCAGACAACCTTTGTGATCGGCGCGGGCGCGGGCTGCGAATTGCAGTTGCCCAGCGGCCCCGAACTGACCCAGCGTATCGCCCAGAGCCTCGATTTCGATCGCTTCGTTGGCGATTTGCAGACCCGCGATAGCACATTGCTGCAGCAATACCTGTCGAAAATGGCCGCGCGCATGCAGAAGAGCGACGAGCTTGTCCGCGCCGCCGCCGACCGTATTCGCATCGCCGCAAAGATGGCCCCCTCGATCGACGCGATCCTCGATCAACACAACAACGATCCGCTGGTGGTCAACACCGGCAAGCTCGCCATTGCCTATTTCATCACCCAGGCCGAAGCCAAGTCGACCATGCGCGTCACGCCGCGCATCCCCAAGGAACTACCGCTGCAAGGTACCGAAAACTGGCTGTTCCAGCTTGCCCGGCTGATCACCACCGGCGTACCGCGCAGCCAGGCCGAACGCTGCCTCGACAATGTGTCGATCGTCAATTTCAACTACGACCGCTCGATCGAGCACTTCCTGCCCTTCGCCTTCGAGATGGCCTTCGGCATGAGCCTGCAGGAAGCGCAAAGGATCGTTGCGGCCAAGCTCAAGATCATTCGGCCCTATGGCGCGGTCGGCCGCTTGCCCTGGCAGCAGGGCGACGCGCCCGATTGCGAATGGGCGAGCGAAAACCCTTGGAACATCCATAACCTCGCAACCCAGATCAAGACGCTGAGCGAACTCCAGCAGAACCACCAGTCGATCATGCAGATCCAGAACGCAGTGACCAGTGGCAAGCGGCTGGTGATCCTGGGTTTCGGCTTTCAGCCGCAGAACCTCGACCTGCTGTTCGACCGCACCCTGTCGCACAACCCTGAGGTACTGGTGACCTTGTGGGACATGGTGCCGACCAACCGCAACGCCGTGCTCAAGGCCTTGAAGCGCCGCACCGGGCTGGAGCGCGAAGACCTGCTGATGGTGATGACCGCGCGGTGTTACGAAACCATGCGCGACTATTCGAACCTGCTGGAAAGCTGAGCCGTCGCTTCAGTCCGCGCGAAGGATCACTTCTACCCCCGCCATCCGCTCCTTTCGCTGGAAAATGCGGGCGCCGGCCGCATAAGTGATTTGCAGCCGGTTCGGCGCGATCCACGCGATATGGGCCTTCGGTCCGCCCCAATCGCCTAATTCCGCTTGGCCATGATTGCTGTCCGCTGCGAATACCAGCCCGTCGAACGATGGTTCGTCCCCTGCATCGACCACTGCAACATGGGTGGCGAAGTCCGTGGTTGCGCCGCAATTGGCCTCGTACAACACGGCGCTGTGCCTGCCGTCCGGGGAATCGCTGCGGGAAATGACCTGTTTGCCGCAACCGTCCGAACACCCCGTCGCCAGCAAGACCGGCAACAGCAGGAACGGCGCCTGCGATTTCACGCGCCGCGCCCGTCCAGCCATTCGAGCAGCGCCGCCAGGCTATCGCGGGCCAGCAGCTTGCTGCGTTCCGGGCTCCAGCCCTGCTGCGCGCAGGGCAGATCGTCGTGGTCCTTGAACGGCATTTCCAGCGTCATCGCAATGGCGCCGAACCGCTCGGCGATCTGGCTAGTGGCCATGGTGAGATTGCCCTTGCCGGGCCGCGCCACCGGATAGCCCTGCCGCGTCTGGAAATCGGGCGTGCGACGGTCGAGAATCGTCTTGTAGCGGTTGAAGCCCTCCAGTTGCTCAGGCTTCAGCGAGGGAATCCCCTCGAACCCGGCAAGGAACACCGCGGCAATCGCCTCGTCGCCGTGGATGTCCATAGAGAAATGGACGCCGCTTGCATCCATGGCATCGCGGATCGCCACCACTTCGGGCGAGCGTTCCAGGCTGGGCTCGGCCCATTCGCGGTTGAGGTTCACGCCGATTGCATTGGTGCGCAGGTGGCCGCGGCATGCGCCGTCGGGATTGCAATTGGGCACCAGATGCAGCCGCGCACGCTGGCGCAGGGCGCGCCCCACCGGATCGGCGGGATCGGTCAGGCATTCCAGCGCACCTTCCATCCACCATTCGGCCATGCTTTCGCCCGGGTGCTGGCGGGCGATCAGCCAGACTTGGGTTTCGCCATCGCCCATTTCGAGGCAGTCTATCGGCTGGCCTTCGATGGAGTGGCCAAGGCAGCGATAGTCGACTCCCTCCGCCTCTGCCGCACCGGCGACCAGATCGTGGTGCCGTTCCATCGAATAGGGGGCGAAATAGGCAAACCAGCACAGGTCGCTGTCTGGCGTATAGCGGATGGTCAGCGTGCCACCGTCCGCATCCTTGTCCCACGCCGTTTCGGCCCGTGCCCAGTACTGGCGGTCTTCCGAGACCGCAGCCCGGTATCCCGGCCACCCGCCGGGATAGGCAGCGGCGGCAAGGCCAGTCAGCCGCAGCACCAGTTCCTGCCCCTTGCCGCCCGCGACGCGGAAGTGGAACCACTGGAAGAAATCGGAATTGCGGTCCTTGCGGATTGCCAGGCGTGCTTCGTGCCCGGAAACCGAAAGGACCTCTATGTTGCCGGAATCGAA
>JAYRPK010000321.1:0-4835 GCA_041911195.1 Novosphingobium sp.
CCGGATCGCCGTGCCGCAAGCGTGGCGGCAATTCGCCGCCTTTGCCCGCCGCCCCGCCTTCATCGAGCCCGCAGGGCTGCGCGCGCCGGGATCATGGCGCGTGCTGGCGAGCGTGCTGGCGCTGCACCTGGCGGTGATGGCCTTGCTGATGCCCTTGCTCTCGCTGTGGCAGCACATGTGGGCGCTGAGCGGACCTGACGCCTTCGGACAGGTGCCACAGGCCTGGTTGCCGTTTCTGGTCATACTGATTGCACCGGTGCTGGAGGAATGCACCTTTCGTGGCTGGCTGACCGGCCGGCCGCGCGCGCTGTGGTTGATGGGTGTGCTGGCCATGGCCATCGCGGGCATTGCCGCGGTCCAGCCCGCGCCCTTGCCCACGGTCGGCCTATTCTTCGGCGCATTGCTGGCGGCGCCCATCGGCTGGCTGGTGCTGCGCAAGCGGGCGACTCCGCAGGTGTGGCGCGGACGCTGGTTCGCCGCGCCGTTCCATGCCGGCGCGCTGCTGTTCGCGCTGATGCACGTGATGAATTATCCCTCGGTCAGCCTGGTCCTGTTGCCGATGGTGCTGCCGCAGTTGTGGGCAGCCTTCACCCTTGGCTACATCCGCATGCGGGTGGGCCTGCCGGCCTCGATCCTGGCCCACGCCACGTCGAACGCGCTGGCGCTGGGCCTGGCCATGTCTGGGGCCTAGCCCAGGCCGAGTGCCGCCTTGTAGGTATCGAGCACCATTTCCATTTCCGCCCGGTCATCGGGCTTCATTTTCCGCAGGCGCACGATCTGGCGCATGATCTTGGCGTCGTAGCCCACGGCCTTGGCCTCCGCATAAACGTCGCGGATATCGTCGGCGATGCCCTTCTTTTCCTCCTCGAGTCGCTCGACGCGCTCGATCAGAAGGCGAAGTCGGTCATCGGTGGCATCGGCCATGGTTGGGCTCCCCGGAAAAGCAGTGAATCGGCTTCCGGGGGCCCTAGCGGGGGAACGGCCGTCGCGGAAGGCGGCCGCTGTGGATAGCGGGGATTATGGGCGCGCGCCGCGCTGGAAGAAGGGCAGCAGCAGCTCAGAATAGCTCGGATCCTTTTCGCCCAGCCCCATCAGCCCGCCGCCGGTGAAGGGGCGCTGTAGCTGCATGTCATAAGTGACGACGCGCTTGGCAAAGCGCCACTTGCCATCTGCGCAGCGGCGGTAATTGTCGATGTAGCGTACGCACATGAAGTCTTCGATCTGCTTGCCGGGGTTCTGCTGGTCGGGGATGACATGGAATGCGAGGCAATAGACTTCGCCGTTGGCAATATCGCCGTCGATCGAGATCATGTGGTTGCAGGCGTGGTGACCGCTGAAGGTCATGTAGGGCAGCGATGCGGCGATGAACTCGCAATACTTGTCCGCGGGCCCATCGAAGCTGTCACCGTGGGTATCGGTGGCGTCCTCGGTATAGAGATCGCGCAGCAGTTCCACATCCTTGCGGTCGATGGCGCGCGAATAGCACAGCACGAGGTCGCGGATCGCCTCGCGGTCGATCAGTTCCTGGATTGCCTGCTCATTCTTTGGGCGGCTTTCGGTAGCAATGGTAGCCATGGGCATTCTCCTTTCAGGCGTGGCGGGCGACACCTTCGGCTTCGGTGGGCACGTTGAAATGCTGGATGTAGTCGGCGAACTGCTCACGCACCGCATGCTCGTCGAGCCCGAACTGCTCGAGGCTGTAGGCATTGACCCCGCGTGCGCCTTGGGGGTTGGCCTCACGCCAGGCGGCAATGGTGGCGCGCACGTCGTCGGGCGTATCGGCGCCTGTGCCGGCGTGGATCTCGTCGAGCATCTTAGCGGGATCGGCGGCGAGGCGGTAGTAATCGACGTGCAGGACCGAACCGGCGTCGGGCCCGGTGCAGAACTCCATGATCCGATCGACGTGGCGGCGAATGAAATGGACCATCTGCGCGCCGGCGCGATGCGGATCGCAGCCGCCCTGCTGCCGCACGTTGCGCAATGAATAGGTCATCTTGGCGATGGAAGCCACGACCTGCACGGGATCGCGGTGAGTCATGACGAAGCGGCCCCGAGGATGAACCTTGCGGATCGTCGGCATGGCGATGACGTGGTTGGGATACTTCAGCGCCCAGCGCGGGCGCCGGCACTTCCACTGCAGCAATTGCAGCATGCGCTTGTGCACGCGGTAGACCGGCTCGAGATCGAGGTGGTCCATCAGGAAGTCGAAGTATTCCGGCACGTCGTGCATGTTGTGAAAGCCGGCCGCGCCGAAGCCGTATTCCAGCTGCAGGTGGCACTCCTGCGGGCCGTCCTCGTCGATCAGGTGGAGCGCGTCGAAGCCCGGCACATCGATCCGCATCTGCGCGTTGACCGCGCGCTCCTGTGCCTTGCGGGTCTCTACCGAGGCCGGATCGTGGCCTGGCGGCGGGAAGGGCATGACCGCTTCCCAGGTGCGGATCAGGCGGAAGCGGCGGTCGTTGTCGAACAGGTACTGGAAATAGGTCGTGCCCGAGCGCGGCAGGCCGCAGAGGAACACCGGATCCTCGATCTCCTCGTCGGAGATCTCGGGATAGTCGCGCAGCCATTTCAGGCTTTCCAGCCGGTCCCTGACCACGCGGACCAGGCCTTGCCGGGTAGTCTCTTCGCCATGCTCGTGCAGCCGCGCCGTGGCGTTCATCGAATCGATCAGGACGCGCAGGTTGCCGTGCAGTTCGGTTTCGGGATCGGAAATCCCGGCGAGCTTCTCGCCCTCGGCAATGATCTGGTCAGCGTTCAGCATCGGGCGTCCCACAGGAGGTGAACTTCGCGCGGGCCGATGACCGGGCCGCAGCGATAGGTGACGGGGTGCGCCGGATCGAGCCGGAACTCCGGCAGGCGCTTGAGCATCTCCTCATAGAGCGTCTGCAATTCGATCCGCGCGAGGTGCGAGCCGAGGCAGCGGTGCGGGCCGGCGCCGAAGGCGAAATGCGCCTTGTTCTCGCGATTGAGGTCAAAGGTGTCGGGCGCGGGGAATTCGGCGACATCGACATCGGCGCTGGGATAGTTGATCTCCACCCTGTCGCCGCGCTTGAATTCGATGCCGTCCCACACGCTGTCCTTGCCGACGGTGCGCACCACGGCGAGGAAGGTGTAGCGGCGCAGCAGTTCCTCCGCCGCCTCGACAATCAGCTTGGGCTCGGCCCGCAATTGCGCCTGCAGCGCGGGATCGGATGCGAGGTGGCGGATGCCGTGGCCCATGCCGTTGACCACCGTATCGAGCCCGGCAATGAACAGCAGCACGCAGAAGTTCTCCATGTCACGCAAGGACAGCGGCTTGCCATCGACTTCGCTCGCCCACAGATGGCTGATGAGATCGTCGCGCGGATTGTCGCGACGGTCGACCAGCGTCTCGTGCATGACATCGACGATCTCGCGCAGTTTTCGCTGCGAATCGTCGTGGCTGCCGAATTCCTGCGACAGGTGCTCCTTGGCGATGCGGCGGAATTCGGCCTGGCGTTCGAGCGGCAGGCCGAACAGTTCGAGGAACACCTGCACCGGGATCGGCTCGGCGATCTCGGCCATGAATTCGCAAGTGCCACGCGGCTTCACTTCCTCGATCAGGCGAGCGGTCAGTGCCGCGATCTTGCCCTTCAGCGCCATCATCGCGCGGGGCGAGAACACGCTCTGCAGGGGCGCGCGGAACCTGGTGTGCTCGGGCGGATCGAGCAGGATCGGCACCGGCTGTATCGCCTGCGACCGGTCGAAGGAGGCGCCCCTAGCCAGCAGTTCCGGATTGTGGGCGAGGTGATCGCTGGAAAACACGTCCCATTCGCGCGCCGCGCGGCTGACCGCGTCGTGGCTGCAGATCACCCAGTGCCCGCCATGGTGCGGAGTCCAGAAGATCGGCGGGGCACTGCGCAACAGGTCGAGCTGGCGCGCCGGCATGTCGGCAACCAGGGCCGGGTCGAAATACATGTCGAAGTCATAGACCAGCGCCTCGGGCACATGCGCCGGGCGCGGGGCAAGCTTGGCCGCGGAGGCCATGGTCAGAGCAGCACGCCGCCATCGACCGGCCAGACTTCACCGGTCAGGAAGCTGCCGCGATCCGAGGCCAGCAGCGCGACGACGCAGGCCAGTTCCTCCGGCGTGGCAAAGGGCTTGCCGACGAAGCTGCGGCGCTGGCGGATGGCGTTGTCCTCGGCGGTGGTGTTGGCCACCGGCTTGGTGAAGATGCCGGTCTCGGGATGGAAACGGCTTCCGGAGCTGTAGGCATCGGGCGAAGTCGAAAAAGTCGCCCAGGGGGCAATGCAATTCACCCTGACGCCGTGCTGGCCGACTTCCTTGGCCAGCACCTTGGTGAAGCTATGTACCGCGCCCTTCATCGCCGAATAGACCGGCAGCATGTAGTCGCCCACCAGCCCGGCGGTCGAGCCGACATTGACGATCGAGCCGCGCTTGCGCGCCACCATGCCTTTCAGCACCGGCTGGGTCATGCGCAGCACTGTCCCGAAGTTGAGGTCGATATCGGCGTCCCACAGGCCGGGATCGGAATCGACGAAGAAGCAGCCGGTATCGACATTGCCGCCAAGGTTGTTGATCAGGATGTCGATAGGACCGAGCTTTTCCGCTTCGGCGACGATCTTCGCGGGCGCACCGCGATCGAGCAGGTCGGCCTGGACGAAAATCGCATCGGCGGCGCCGCATTCCTTCGCCTTGGCGACGAGCCTTGCCCCGGCTTCCGCATCGCGGCCGACTCCGACCAGCTTGACGCCTTCGCTCGCCAGTTCCAGCGCGATCCCGCGCCCGATATTCGCCGTCGCCGCCGTGACGATGGCGACTTTGCCTTGCAGTCCGAGGTCCAAATTCTCTCTCCC
>JAYRPK010000322.1:0-1755 GCA_041911195.1 Novosphingobium sp.
GGGGTTCGGCGGCAGTCTACGGGAAAGCGGCGTCATCGCGTCGACTGCCGAGAAGGCGGCTTCGTTGCGCAGGGCGGCATCACCACGCGTCCAGCGCAGCAGCGGGGCGGCGGCCTGGGCGGTGTTGACGGTGGCGCAGGCGTCGATGCACAGGCCGCATTGCGTGCAGGAGAACATCCAGCGCTTCAGGCTGCGCGGTTTCAGGCGCATCGGGCAGACCGCATCGCAGGCGCTGCCCTGGCCGCCCAGGCAGGTGGCGCATTCGGCCAGACGGGAGCGCTCGGTGCCGACGACCAGGGCGCGCCGGTTGCTCATCCAGGCCAGGCTTTGCAGGATGCCGAGTGAACAGCCATAGCGACAGAACAGGTGGCGGGCCAAGAGCAGTTCCAGGCTGAAGGCGACGGTACCGGCGATCAGCAGCCAGACCTCGCCGGGCAGCAGGGTTCCCTTGAGCAGGCTGCCATAGACGTGGCGTGGCGGCATCACGTAAGTCAGTGCGGCCAGCGTGAAGATGAAGCCGCTGGCCGCAGCGATGGGCAGCATCGGCAGCCAGGCTCGCCAGTCGCGGACGCGGGGCTGGCCATTCGGTTGAATGGGCGGCAGCGTCTTGCCTTCCCACAGCGTCGGTTTGCCGATGGCGCTGACGAACAGACTGTTGAGCCATTCGACAACGCCGAAATGGGGACACAGCCAGCCACAGTAAAGCCGGCCCCAGCGGCGGGTGGTGTAAATGAAGGCGACGATGGCGACGACCAGCGGCAGGATCAGCCGCAGCACGATGTTAAGCACGGCCTGGGCCGGCGGAATGCGCTTGGCGAGCAGGTCGTCGATGCCCAGTTGCCAGGGGAAGGTCAGGATGTAGGCGTGCTTCTCGACCATGTCGTAACGGAACAGATCGAAGACCGGGGCGAGAACGAAGAGGGCGAAAAAGCCGAGTTGCGTCACGCGCCGCCAGGCTTGCTCGGCGGCGGGAGTCATCGAGTAAGCAGCCTCAACGCAGCGACATCCAGTAGGCCAGCAGGATCAGCCCGTAAACCAGGATCAGCCAGCCCTCGAGCAGCACCCGCCACATCCGCGGCGCCTCGCGCAGTTCCATGAAATCGAGGATGACCAGGCGGCCCTTGACGAAGGCAATGAGCAGCATGGCGACGATGGCCGAGGTGCCGGCGGCGCCGACCTCGCCGAGATACCAGGTGATGGCCGTAGCGACCATCAACACCAGCCAGGCCCGATGGGCAGGGTTCTTCAGCATGTCCATGATCAGCGCATCACATAAACGAGAGGGAAAAGAATGATCCACAACAGATCGACCATGTGCCAGTAAGCCGCACCACTCTCCAGACCGTGCGTATCCCGGCTGCTGTAAGCCCCCTTGCGGGCCTGCACCCAGATTACGGCAAGGATCACCATGCCGAGAATGACATGCATGAAATGGAAGAAAGTCAGCGAGATGTAGAACATGTAGAAGGTGTTGGTTGACATCGTGATGCCGGCGCCGAACTTGGCCGCGTACTCGATCACCTTCACCGTCAGGAAACCGCCGCCGCACAGGAAACCGAGCAGGATATTACGCGGCACAGCCGGCAGATCATCGCGATGCGCCGCCTGTACCGCACGCACCACGAACCAGGAGCCGGTAATCAGCAGGAAGGTGTTCAGCGCGCCGAGGTTACGATCCACCGTCTGCTGATATTCGTTGAACAACTCGACGTTCTTGGCCCGGGCGAAGGCATAGGCGGCAAAGAACACCGCGAA
>JAYRPK010000323.1:0-1747 GCA_041911195.1 Novosphingobium sp.
ACGTGTGAGGAGATATGATAGCGCGAGGCCGGTTCAAGACGTCGGGATGCGAAAATCTGCAATGGCCGCGCCAAAGGTTGAAATCTATACGAAATGGGGATGCCCCTATTGCGTCTCCGCCAAGGCGCTGCTCGATCGCAAAGGCGTCGCCTATGAAGAATACGACATCACCATGGGTGGCCCCAGGCGCGAGGAAATGCAGGCCCGGGTGCCCGGCGCCTGGACGGTTCCACAGATCCTGATCGACGACCGTCCGGTGGGCGGCAGCGACGACATCCATGCGCTCGACCGGGCGGGCAAGCTTGACCCGCTGCTCGGAATCGGCAGCGCGGCGTGACGCGGATCGCCGTCCTGCAGATGACCTCCGGCATCGATCCGGTGGCCAATGCCCGCGCCATCGTCTCGGCGGTGGGCGCCGCGGAAATGGGCGGGGCATCGATGCTGTTCACGCCCGAGATGTCAGGCCTGATCGACCGCGACCGCGAGCGCGCAAGCAAGGCCATCGCCCGCGAGGAAGACGATCCTGTGCTGACGGCGGTACGCGATGCGGCGGCGAGGGCAGGGGTCTGGGTCGCGCTCGGCTCGCTGGCCGTGGCGCGCGAGGACGGGCGCTGGGCGAACCGGTCGCTGGTGATCGATTCCTCTGGCAATGTGGCCGCGCGCTATGACAAGATCCACATGTTCGACGTCGATCTGGCGAGCGGGGAATCCTGGCGCGAATCGAACGCCTATGCCGCCGGTGAGCAGGTTGTCACAGTCGAGACGCCAGTCGGCAGGCTGGGCCTGGCGGTCTGTTACGATATCCGTTTTCCCGCTCTGTTCGAGGCACTTGGACGCCAGAAGTGCGATGTCATCTCAATTCCGGCCGCCTTCACCGTGCCCACCGGCGAAGCCCACTGGCACTTGCTGCAGCGCGCCCGAGCGGTCGAAGCCAGCGCCTGGGTGGTCTGTGCGGCGCAGACCGGCAAGCATGAGGATGGACGCAGCACTTACGGGCACAGCCTCGTGGTCGATCCGTGGGGCGATGTCGTGCTCGATATGGGCGGCGAGGCCGGCCTTGCCTTTGCCGAAGTGGACCCGGCGCGCACCGCCGAAGTGCGCAAGCAATTGCCAAGCCTTGCCAACCGCAGGGAAATTCCCAGATAATAGGGCGACATGATTGTTTTCGATCTTGAATGCCAGGCCAATGGCCACCGCTTCGAAGGCTGGTTCGCTTCGTCGCACGACTATGCGCGCCAGCAGGAGCGCGGCCTGGTGACCTGCCCGGAATGCGGATCGGCAGAAGTCATCAAGGCGCCGATGGCGCCGCGTCTGGCGCGCAAGGGCAACCAGATGCCGGCGGCCACTCCCGCTTCCGCTCCGGCCGAAGCCCGCAACCCCATGGCCAATGGCAAGCTGCCGCCGGAAGCTGCGGAAATGATGCAGGCCGTGGCCAGGATGCAGGCCGAGGCGCTGAAGAAGTCCAAATGGGTAGGCGATAACTTCGCCGAGGACGCCCGTGCCATGCACTATGGCGAACGCGACGCCGAACCCATCCACGGCGAGGCGACGGTCGAGCAGGCCAAGGAACTGTGGGACGAGGGTATCGAAGTGATGCCATTGCCTTTTCCGGTGGCGCCGCCCGGCAAAGCCAATTGATTGCCGCTGCCGCCCCGCCTGTGGGGTGCGCGGGCGCCCGTAGCTCAGCAGGATAGAGCACCAGATTCCTAATCTGGGGGCCACAGGTTCGAATCCTGTCGGGCGCACC
>JAYRPK010000324.1:0-3497 GCA_041911195.1 Novosphingobium sp.
ATAGCCGTTGCCGCCATGGATCTGCAGCGCGGCGTCGGCATTGCTCCAGGCCGCGCGCGCGCCGAGCAGCTTGGCCATGCCGGCCTCGATATCGCAGCGCTTGCCCGAATCCTTGGCGCGGGCCGCCGCGTAGGTCAGCTCGCGGGCCAGGACCATGTCGGTGAGGCTCATCGCCAGCTTGTCGGCGACACGCGGGAAGTTGACGATCGCCTTGCCGAACTGTTTGCGGTTCAGCGCATAGTCCAGCCCCAGCTCCAATGCCCGGCGGGCGACGCCGACGGCGCGGGCGGCCGTCTGGATGCGGGCGCCCTCGAAGGTGCGCATCAGCTGCTTGAAGCCCTGCCCTTCCTCGCCGCCGAGCAGGGCGTCGGCGGGAGCGCGCATGCCGTCGAAGCTCAGCGCATATTCGCGCATGCCGCGGTAACCGAGCACATCGATCTCGCTGCCGGCCATGCCCTCGGCGGGGAAGGGGTCGCTTGCCGTTCCGCGCGGCTTGGGCACCAGTAGCATGGACAGGCCGGCATAGCCTTTCGCATCGGGCAGGGTGCGGGTGAGCATGGTCATCAGGTCGGAGCGGCTGGCGTGGGTGATCCAGGTCTTGGCGCCGTTGATCACCCATTCGCCTTTCGCATCGCGCGCGGCGCGGGTCTGCAAGGAACCAAGGTCGGAGCCGACGTCGGGCTCGGTGAACACGGCGGTCGGCAGGACTTCGCCGCTGGCGATCAGCGGCAGCCAGTGCGCCTTTTGCTCGGCCGTACCGCCCAGCACGATCAGTTCACCGGCGATCTCGCTGCGGGTACCGAGCGAGCCGGTGCCGATCCAGCCGCGCGACAGCTCCTCGGTGACCAGGCACATGACCAGCTTGCCCAGCCCCAGCCCGCCGAATTCCTCGGGGATGCACACGCCGAAGGTGCCCATTTCGGCCATGTGCCGCACCGTCTCGTCCGGTATTAACTCATTCGCCAGGTGCCACTTGTGGGCATGGGGAACGATCTCCGCCTCGGTGAAGCGGCGATACTGGTCGCGGATCGCATCGAGTTCGGCATCGTGGAAGCTCTCGCTTGGCCATTGCCCTTCGGCCAGTGCCGAGGCCACTTCGGCGCGAAGCCCTGCCTGGTCGGCATCGACCAGATCCCGCGCAGCCTCGCGCAGCGCCGCGGCGGCCTCGCCAAGGCCCAGGTCGGCCGGGCGAAACAGCTCGTTCTGGCCCATCGGTAGGCCGCCGACCAGTTGCGCGATGGTCTCGGCGAAGCCCAGCTCGGCCACCTTGGCATCGAGCGGGTTGGCCGTGCCGTTGGCCTCCAGCCAGCCGTGCACCGCTTCCAGCGCCGCCACGCTGGTCGCCACCCAGGCAAAGCCATGGGCCGCGCGCTGTTCGCTGTCGATGGGGCTGGTCGCCAGCCGGGTGCGCAATGCCTCTAGGGCAGTGGCGCGAAATTGGCGCGCGGCATCGAGCGCTCGGGTCAAATTCTGCATGGTCATCCGTTAGTTCCGACAATTCCTGAATCGACAAGCCGGGCGATCTCGCCCGACGACATGCCAAGCCGCTGGCTCAGCACTTCCTCGCTATGCTGCCCGTTCCTCGGCGCGGACTGCGGCGCGCCGCGTTCGAGCTGCGGCACCGTGGCGAAGGGGCCTGCCGCCGGGTAGGCGAAGCCCGAGGGGTTTACGGCCTCTCCGAAGATGGGGTTGTTGCCGACCAGCTCCGGGTCCTTTGCCGCGTCCAGCATGGTGCGGTAGTTCGAATGGACCACCCCGCCCTTGTCGAGCGCCTCAGCGAGCTCTGCATGGCTGCGCGCGGCCACTGCCGCCTCGAAGATCGGGAACAGCGCATCGCGGTGGGCAAAGCGCAGGCCGTCGTCCTTCGCGAAGGAGACGCCGCGCTGGCTTTCCACCTTGGCGACCGCCTCGGCCAGGCCCAGCGCCTCCAGCAGGTTGCTCCATTGGCGCGGCGTTACCACCACGATCATCGTGCGCACGCCGTCTGCCGTGACGAAATCGCGGCCGAACAGGCCATAGACTGCATTGCCCAGCCGCGGCCGGTTCTCGCCGGTGTAAAGCACTTCGGCCAGCCCGCCGAGATTGGCGACCGTGCCGATGGCGACGTCGGAAAGCGGAATGCGCACTTCGCCGCCCTCGCCGGTCGCGCTGCGGCGCTGGATCGCGGCCATCAGGGCAAAGGCGGCATAGGCGCCGGACAGCAGGTCCCAGGCGGGCAGCACGTGGTTGACCGGTTCCGGCCCGGGCCCGGTCATCATCGGATAACCCACCGCGTTGTTCACCGTGTAATCGAGCGCCGGGGAGCCGTCCGCCCAGCCCATGACGCGCACGGTGACGAGATCGGCCCGGCCCTCGGCCAACTTGGCGTGGCCGAGAAAGCCTTCCACCGGGAAATTGGTGATGAACTGCCCGGTGGCTCGCACCAGCGCCTGCAACAACTCGCGACCTTCCGGCTTGCCGAGATCGAGCGCGACCGACTTCTTCGCCCGATTGAGGTTCTCCCAATAGAGCGAATTGTTCTCGGCCGTCACCGGCCAGCGGCGGAAGTCCGGGCCGCCGCCGATCTGGTCGACGCGGATCACCTCGGCGCCCATCTGCGCGCAATAGAGGCCCGCGCTGGGGCTCGCGACGAAGCTGGAGGCTTCGATGATCGATAGGCCGGATAGCAGGTTGTACATGTCAGCGTTTACTCATGATCGATCGGGACACGTCAGAGCACCTTGCCCAGCTCATGCCCCTGTTGCGTGGCAAAGGTGATGCGGCGCGGCGCCCAGGCATCGCCGAGTACATGCAATTCCGGCACCTTTCCGTCCAGTTCCTCGAACAGCGCGGTTTCGGACAGCCCTCCGCAGGCGATGACGACGCTGTCGAACGCGCCATGGCGGCTTTCCCGGCCGGAATAGACGTGGCGGCAGGTCAGCTCCGGAAGGGCAATCCCGGTCACCGCTTCGTTCAGCACCAGCCTCGCACCCGCCTCCGAAAGGCGGCCGAGCAGGGTGCCGAGCGAGTAGCGGCTGAGCTGGGGGGCGGGCCGGTCGGTCTGGATGAACATCGTGACTTCGTGGCCCTTGCGGGCGAGACCGTCGGCGAAGGAGAGCGGGGCGGCGGAATCGTCCTGGACGATCACGGCGACGCGCTTTCCGGGCGTGGCTTCGCCGCGCAGCACCTGCGCCATGTCGGCCACTTGCGGGCCGTCGATCCCGGCCACTTCCGGGCGGCGCGGAATGCTGCCCGTGGCGAGCGCCACCGCATCGAAGGCGCCGGCGAGGACCGTTTCGGGACTGGCCTCGCAGCCGAGCCTGACCTTCACGCCAAGCTGCGCCAGCCGCTCCCGCTGGAATTCGAGGTATTCGACGAAGTCGGCATTGCCGGGCAGCAGCGCGGCGACGGGAAGCTGGCCGCCCAGTTGCGCCTTACGCTCCCAGATCTCGACCTCATGCCCGCGTTCGCGCGCGGTCATCGCCAGTTGCATGCCCGCCGGCCCGCCGCCGACCACG
>JAYRPK010000325.1:0-2423 GCA_041911195.1 Novosphingobium sp.
AATTGCCCAATCTTCCCCGGAGGGCGGCCAGCACGGCGTCCTCCGCTCCGATCCAGGCCATGACCTGGTCGCGCGCGGCGGCGATGGAAGCTCCATCGCCGCCGTCGACTCGTCTGGCGGCGTAAAGCTGGTCGAGATCGGCCAGGGCGACCATCGCCTCGCTGCGGCTGCCCTCGAGGTCGGCCAGGGCGACGCTGGCGACCGACCATGTCTCGCTGGCCATGGCAGCGCCGCTGGCGGAGGCGGAAAGCTGCTGCGCGCGCGGCGTGCGGCTTTCGAACTTCGCGTGAGCCGCGCGGGCCTGTGCGACCAGCTCGGCCAGGCGCGGCGCGAGGTCAGGGCTGTCGGGAACCGGCGTCGAAACCGGGGCGGGGGCTGGCTGCGCCTGGCTCTTCTCGACATCGCGACGGCTGAGCGAGGGATAGCCCGACGAATCGCCACAGGCCGAAAGCACGAGAATCGCTATCGCGGCTGGCATCAGTTTGAGAGATGGCTGCATGGTGCTGCCATAGCATGGCAAAGCCCGCGCGCCAGCTTGCGTTGTGGGGCATAAAACCACTCCTCTGCGCGGTTGACAGCGAGGGGGGCTTGGACTAGGGGCACCTCTCTTTCCGGCCCCCGCCGCATCCGCAGCGAGGGGCCGTTCGGATTTTACAGGTAGGGTATCATGTTCGCAGTAGTGCGCACGGGCGGCAAGCAATACCGGGTTGCCGCCGGAGACAAGATCGCGGTCGAGAAGCTGGCTGGTGAAGCCGGTGAGACCATTGTGCTGGGTGACGTCCTGCTCGCGGGCAGCGACGGCGAGGTCAAGGACACCAAGGGTGTCGTTGTCTCGGCCGAGATCATCGCCCAAGCCAAGAGCGAAAAGGTCATCGTTTTCAAGAAGCGTCGCCGGCACAACTATCGCCGCCGCAACGGCCATCGCCAGCAGATGACTCTGCTGCGCATCCTGGCTGTCGGTGCCGAAGCCAAGAAGGCCGCGCCGAAGAAGGAAGCCGCCGCCGCTCCCGCAGCGGAAGCCGCCGCCGAAAAGCCGGCAAAGAAGGCGCCCGCCAAGAAGGCCGCGCCCAAGGCCGCCGCAGAATAATTCCGGAGTAGATCGCAATGGCACATAAGAAAGCAGGCGGCTCCTCGCGCAACGGTCGCGACTCAGCCGGTCGCCGTCTCGGCGTGAAGAAGTTCGGTGGCCAGTCGGTCATCGGCGGCAACATCATCGTGCGCCAGCGTGGCACTCGCGTCTATCCCGGCGCCAATGTCGGCATGGGCAAGGACCACACGCTGTTCGCTCTGGCCGAAGGCCAGGTGCGATTCCACGACGGCAAGCTGGGCCGCAAATACGTCTCGGTCGACGTGGCAGCAGCCGCCGAATAACCGGATGGTCGATAAAGGGCCATCCTGACGGGATGGCCCCCGCCGGATCCAGGTCCGGCTGAACGAGGGAGAGGGGCCCACCCGTCTCCCTCTTTTCGTCTCTCCCTCAGAACCCCTTTCCCCGGGCGGCGTGTTTGCTGCGCACCCCGGCGCAAGGCGTAATGGCATTGTCACGCAACGGGTCTAGGCCCTCTGCGGGGCGAGTGAGCGGAGAAGAGGAAATGTTCATTCGCAGTGAAAGGCTGTTCCTTCGGCCGGGCTGGCCCGAGGACTGGGAAGAATTGCTGCCGGTCATCGGCGACGAGGGCGTAGTGCGCAATCTCGCCAGCGCGCCCTGGCCCTATACTGCGGAGCACGCAGTGGAATTCGCCCGTCGCCCGCAAGAGAAGATGCTGCCGCATTTCTTCGTTACCCTGCCGACTTCGCGCGGTGCGGAGCTGATCGGCTGCATCGGCATTTCGCGCCATGGCGACGAGATCGAACTGGGCTACTGGATCGGCCGCAAGTGGTGGGGGCAGGGCTTCGCCACGGAAAGCGCGCGCGCGGTGCTGCGGCTCGCCCGGGCGCTGGGCCATGATCGGATCATCGCCGGCCATTTCACCGACAATCCGGCCTCCGGCAGGGTTTTGCACAAGGTGGGATTCCGCCCGACCGGCACCCGCAGCCTGCGCTACAGTGCGGGGCGCGGAGAAGTGGGGGTTTCGGTCGACTATGCGATCGAGCTTGGCGAGGACGATGCGTGTCGCCCGGCTATGCCCGGCATGCGCATGGTCGCGGCCTGATCCTCCTCGTCCCGGGAAGGATTTTGGTTCACGCGAAGACGCGAAGGGGTGGCGCTCGCGGCGAAGCCGCTTTCCATCCCAAGGACGGCGCAGGCGGTTGGAATGGGAATGAAGGCCTGCGGCGCTACCTGGCACCTTCGCGTTCATTCTTCTTCGCGCCTTCGCGCCTTCGCGTGAACCCCACTTTTCTTCGGGCGTAGCCCGTCCCCCGCTGGCGAATGCGGGATAACGCCGGATGGAAGATAGCGGACGGGCTGGCCGGCGCTGGAG
>JAYRPK010000326.1:0-8845 GCA_041911195.1 Novosphingobium sp.
AACTTCACCGGACGCCAGGGTCCCGGATCGCGCACCCACCTCGTCTCGCCCGCCATGGCGGCGGCCGCGGCGGTTACCGGACGGCTGACCGACATCCGCGACCTTACCTGATGCGATGAGCAAGGGGCGGGTCTACATCTACGACACCACGCTGCGCGATGGCGCGCAGACGCAGGGCGTGAACTTCTCCGCCTCGGACAAGGCGGCGATCGCGGTCGAGCTCGACAAGCTCGGGATCGATTACCTCGAAGGCGGCTGGCCGGGGGCCAATCCCACCGACGACGCCTTCTTCGCCGACAAGCCGGCGCTGAAGCGGGCCAAGCTTTCCGCCTTCGGCATGACTCGCCGTTCCGGGCGCAGCGCGCAGAACGATCCTGGCCTTCGGGCGATCCTGGAGGGTGGTGCGGACGTCATCTGCCTGGTCGGCAAGACGTGGGACTTCCACGTCGATGTCGCGCTGGGCGTCAGCCTCGACGAAAACGTCGAGATGATCCGCGACAGCATTGCCCTCGCCGCCGAAAAGGCCGGCGAGGCGGTGTTCGATGCCGAACATTTTTTCGACGGTTACAAGGCCAATCCGGAATTTGCCCTGCGCTGCATCGAGGCGGCATACGAGGCGGGCGCGCGCTGGGTGGTGCTGTGCGACACCAATGGCGGCACCCTGCCCGACGAGGTCGAACGCATCGTCGGCGAAGTGACCAGACATGTGCCGGGCGATCACTTGGGCATTCACTGCCACGACGATACCGACAATGCCGTCGCCAATTCGCTGGCCGCCGTGCGCGCGGGCGCGCGGCAGGTGCAGGGTACGCTCAATGGCCTAGGCGAGCGTTGCGGCAATGCCAACCTGACGTCGATCATTCCTTCGCTGACGCTGAAGATGGGCTTCGATACCGGCCTCACCGCAGAGGATCTCGGCCGCCTCACTCATGTTTCGCGCTTCCTCGACGACCGGCTCAACCGCGCGCCCGATGCCGGGGCAGCCTATGTCGGTGAGCGGGCCTTCGCCCACAAGGGCGGGCTGCATGTTTCGGCGATCGAGAAGGACAGCCGGACCTACGAACACGTCGCGCCCGAGTCTGTCGGCAACCAGCGTCACATCGTCGTCTCCGACCAGTCGGGCCGGTCGAACGTACTTGCCAACTTCCGCGAAGTGGGCATCGAAGTCGATCCGAAAAATCCGAAAATCAATGATCTGCTCGACGAAGTTAAGAAGCGCGAGAACGAAGGCTATGCCTATGACGGCGCTTCGGCGAGCTTCGAGCTGCTCGCCCGGCGCGCGCTGGAATCGGTGCCCGAATACTTCAGCCTGCAAAGCTTCCGGGTAATGGACGAGCGGCGCTGGAACGCGCGCGGCGAAGCGATCACCCTGTCCGAAGCAACCATCAAGCTGGACGTCGGCGATGAGCGATACATGACCGTCGCCGAAGGCAATGGCCCGGTGAACGCACTCGACAATGCGCTGCGAAAGGCGCTGACCAACGTCTATCCGCAGCTCGATGACATGCGCCTGGTCGACTACAAGGTGCGCATCCTGACGCCGGGCGCCGGCACCGAAGCCGTGACCCGGGTTTTGATCGAAAGTGCGGATTCGCACGGCCACCGCTGGGCGACCATCGGGGTCTCGGCCAATGTCATCGACGCATCTTACAATGCGCTGCACGATGCGCTTACCTACAAGCTCTATCGCGACGGAGCAGTGGCGAAGTAGGCCTCTCCGGCGATTGACGCACCCTGCCCTTTGCGCAACACCCTGCATCCTCGCATGCAGGGGGGACAGTGCATGACCACAGCCTATGCCGACGACGTGCCGGACCAGCGCACCTTCACCGCGCGCGCATGGTTTTCGGAAAACGACGACCGGGCCTGGGCGGAAAAGTTCTACCTGTTCTACATCCCGGTCTTCTTCATCCTCGCCGGGATCACCTCGCGCACCGGGCTAAGCCTGGCGGGTGACTGGCAGAACCTGCTCGCGGGCTTCCTCGTCTGGGCGCCATGGTGCGTGCTGCTGCCCATGTGGCTCCAGCGCAGGCACCGACTGCCGTTCCACAAGCAGTGGTGGTTCAAGTTCCAGCTCTACCAGGCGGTGCTGATCCTGTTCCTCACCTATTTCGGCACCGAATATTTCTTCGATACGCTGGGGATGCGCTACAATTACCCCAACCAGACCTGGTATCTGGATTCCGCGCTGCTGGGCCCCGATCAGGCCGGTGCGCTTGCCCAATACAAGCGGGTTCCGCTGGGCATGTACCTGATTTCGATAGGCTTCTTCACCGTCTATCATGCCGGCGCGATCTTCATGATCCGCCAACTCTATCGGCTGGGCAAGGCCATGGGCCGTTCCCCCGGGCGGTTCGCCTTCGCCATCGGCGTGGTCGTGTCGGCGCTGTTCTGGGCCTGGCTGGAGACCATGCTGTTCGTCAGCCAGCCGAAGGGCAGCTTTGCCTGGTACGAAGACCTCGGGCGGCAACTGACTCTGGGCACGGTGTTCTATGCCATGGATTTCCTGTTTACCTTCTCCAACGTCTACTGGCTCGACGAAGGCCGTGAGAGCCGCCCCTGGCCGCTGCGCCGGGTCATGATCGAGGCGACGGCAATGTGCCTGCTCGTGCTGCTGGCCGGCGACCTGTGGACACTCTTGCTGGGCGCTCCCTTTGCTTGATCGGCTGCCACTGCCAGCATGAAAGCACCGCCGAGACGCGAAATTCGCCCCGCGCGGGGTTGAAACCGGGCACTGCCATGGTCATAGGGCCAGGCATGAGTGAAAAATCGGACAAGCCAAGCTGGACCGGTAAGGCCGCCCTTGCCGGGGCCGCCATCGGATCGGCAGCCCTGGCAGCGGCGCTGCTCTATGCCTCGCGCCGCAAAGAACGGGCGGAAAAGGGAGACAAGATCCCTTCGCTCCCGAAACCAGACAAGGATCAAGATTGATGGAACCCGTGCGCCATATCTCTGGCAAGGCCATTCCCTTCGGCCGCAAGAACGTCGATACCGACGTCGTCATTCCTGCCCATTGGCTCAAGACGATCACCCGCGAGGGCCTTGGCGTCGGCGCATTCGAGGCGGTCAAGAAGGAGCCGGGCAACGTCTTCACCGACCCCGCATACCAGGGCGCGCCGATCCTGATCGCGGGCGACAATTTCGGCTGCGGATCGAGCCGCGAGCACGCCGCATGGGCCCTGCTCGACATGGGCGTGACTTGCGTCATCGCACCCAGCTTTTCCGACATCTTCTCGGGCAATGCCTTCAAGAACGGCATCCTCACCGTGGCGCTGCCGCAGGAACAGGTCGATCGCCTGATGGAAGTGGCCCAGAGCGACACCATCGATGTCGACCTCGAAAGCCAGACGGTGACGACGCCGTTCCAGGATCGCTTCACCTTCGAGATCGATCCTTTCCGCAAGCACTGCCTGCTGAACGGCCTCGACGAAGTGGGCCTGACTCTGGCGCAGGACGCGGAAATAGCTTCGCACGAAAGCAAGATCGCAGCCGGCCTGCCGTTTCTCGCCAAAGCCAGCCTCGCTGCTTGAACCAAGCCCGGCTTGCGCCTATCGCGCCGCCAAGCATTGATGGGACCGAACAGACCATGACCGATTTCAAAGACCGTGAACGCGCCGAGGAAGCCCACTTCGCCCTGGGCGAGGAGCAGCTGTTCCGCATCCAGGCGCGCCGCAACAAGCTGCTGGGCCAGTGGGCCGCCGCCAGGATGAGCCTCTCCGCCGCCGAGACCGAAGCCTATGCCAAGGGCGTGGTCCAGGCCGATTTCGAGGAAGCCGGCGACGAGGACGTCGTGCGCAAGCTGCTGGGCGACCTGGTCTCGGCTGGCGTCGATGCCGATGAGGCCGAAGTGCGCGGAGCGCTGAAGGAAAAGGAAGTGGAAGCTCGCCGCCAGATCATGGGCGAAGGCTGACATGCCTATGGCCGCAGCCGACATCGAGGCGCTGATCCGCGCCGCCCTGCCGGACGCGGACGTTACCATCACCGATCTCGCCGGCGATGGCGATCACTATGCCGCGCACGTCGTTTCAGAAGCGTTTCGCGGCAAGCTGCGCGTCGCCCAGCACAAGCTGGTCTATGAGGCCCTCGGCGGGCGCATGGGCGGCGAACTGCATGCCTTGCAACTGACCACCGCCGTCCCCAATTGAGGACGGCAACGAGGTATATCCATGTCAGACGCCCATTCCCGCATTTCCGAAATCATCGGCAACAACGACGTAGTCCTGTTCATGAAGGGCACGCCGCTGTTTCCCCAGTGCGGCTTTTCCAGCCGCGCCTGCGCCATCCTCGATCACCTTGGCGTGGAATTCGCCAGCGTCGACGTGTTGCAGGACATGGACATCCGCCAGGGCATCAAGAGCTTCTCTGACTGGCCGACCATCCCGCAGCTCTATGTGAAGGGCGAATTCGTCGGCGGCAGCGACATCATGATGGAGATGTACGAGGCCGGCGAGCTGCACCAGCTGATGGCCGACGCACAGGTTCCCACCGCGTCCTGACGGACCATTTTGAGCTTCGATTTTTCCGGGGAGTTCTCGGGGAGGCGGGGCTTCGGAGACCGGTGAAGCCCCGCCTCTATTCGAGACTGCTTGGGGGTACCCACTACTAAGCATGGGCCGTGCCAGTTTCGAAAATTGGCGGTTTTTAGCCGTTTTTTTTCAAAATCCCTGTTTCGCCAATCAAGCGGCTTGTAAACTGTGCCGACATTTCTTGCCGGTTCGGCGCAGATTTGCATTTTCGCTTGCCAGCATCACGCCAGCGGGCAACCTTAGCGCCATGACCTATCCCTTCCCCGACGTCGATGGACACATTCCCGCGGCAACCGTCGTGATTTTCCGCCATTGCCCTCAGGGCGGTCCGCCCGAACTGTTGATGGTGCAGCGGGCCAAGGAAATGCGCTTTGCCGGTGGGGCAGCCGTGTTCCCTGGCGGTCGCGTCGACCCCGAGGATGCGGATCTGGCCCGCAAGTTGGGTTCCGAGGAAGACCTGGAAATTCTTGGCGCCAGGATCGCCGGGGTGCGCGAGACACTGGAAGAAACCGGCCTTGCCATTGGTCTTGCCAATGCGGTCACCGGCGCTGCGGCGGCCGATGCCCGCGCCATGCTGCTCGAACAGGGCGCGCTGGAGCCGGTGCTGGAAAAGTTCGGCTGGTCGCTCGAGCTCGACCGGCTGGTGCCCTTCGCCCGCTGGTGCCCCAAGGCTTCGGGCACATTCGACACCCGCTTCTTTCTCGCCGATCTGGGCACCGGCGCAGTCGACATCACCGTCGATGCGACCGAGAATACCCGGCTGTTCTGGGCCAGCGCAGCCAGGGCGCTGCAATTGGCCGATGCGGGCGAGATCAGCGTGATCTTCCCCACCCGCCGCAACCTCGATCGCCTCGCGCTGTTCGGCACCTTTGCCGAGGCCAAGGCGCATTGCGAAGTTACACCGGTTGTCACCGTTTCGCCCAACATGGAAGAACGCGACGGCGAGAAGTGGCTGGTGATCCCCGACTATCAGGCGCGCGGCTATCCCGTGGAGGGACAGCCGCTGGCGACCGCTACCCGCGGGTAGCGGACCACTTGCGCGCCGTCAGCGCCAGCGGGATCGCGACGACCAGCAAGGCGACCAGCCCGATGGTCGATCCCGAATAGTCCCCCAGCTTGTGGAACGACAGGTTCATGCCATAGAGCCCCGCCGCGGTAAAAACCACGCTGAGGAACGACGAAAGCCCAAAGGCGCGGCTGAAGCTTTCCTGCCCCAGTGTCGCCGCCAGCGCCCGGCTGACATTGGGCACCATGCCCGCGCCGTGAAGCCCCAGGAGGGCAATCACGCCGACCAACACCGGATAGGGCAGCTTGAGCAGAAGAAGGGCCATCAGCACGGCAAAGTCGAACGCCAGCAGGGCAAGCCCCTTGAAACCGCCCAGCTTGTCGGCCAGCCAGCCGAACAGGATCGAACCAGCCATTCCGGACAGCGCCATGACGGTTTGCAGGAACGCCCCGACATCGCGGGAATAGCCCATCCCCTCTGCCATGGTGACGAGACCGAAGGTCAGCACCATGATCGATGTGATGATGGCCGAGGAGGCAATGGCCAGGCACCAGAAGGCCGGCCGCGCAAGGATCTGGCCGAGAGTCAGCCCGCTGGCGGGCGCCTGCGCATCGCCGCTTGAACTCACATCCCCCGGCGGACGGTCGCGCGCCAGCAGGGTGGCAGGGACCAATAGCACGCCCACCAATGCCGCAAGGACGATATAAACCGTCTGCGCATCGGAATGCTTGAGCACCTGCGCACAGGCGATCGGCAAGGCCGCGGCCAGCAGGTTGACGTGAACCAGTCCCAGAGCGAGCCCCCGGTTGCGCCCGAACCAGCGCGTCACCAGCGTTGCCGGGCCAAGCGATCCGGTAACCGCCATTGCCGGGCCGAACAGCAGGAAGCAGGCGCCGAAATAGGTGTAGACGCTCGGCATCAGCACCAGCAGGCCGAAGCCGATCAATGCCGCCGCTGCCCCTGCGAACATGCACAGCCGCAGCGAAGCCCGCGCGATCAGGGCGCCCCCCAGCGGAGCCACGAGCGCCGAGCCCAGCATGACCAGAGGGCCGCCCAGCAGCGCGGTTTCCTT
Source organism: Novosphingobium sp. (assembly GCA_041911195.1). Taxonomy (GTDB): domain Bacteria; phylum Pseudomonadota; class Alphaproteobacteria; order Sphingomonadales; family Sphingomonadaceae; genus Novosphingobium. Next base: position 6,605 of record JAYRPK010000326.1, read on the forward strand.
TTCCATGCCGGTCCGCTCGGCGATCGATGCCGCCATGACGCCCAGCGAGCCGACCGTCGTGCCTACCGCCATGTTGTGCGCCAGCCAGCCGATCACGCCCATCCACTTCGCGCTGGGATGATTGGGCACGCTTTCGTCTGCGGCCGCCGCCTGCGCCATTGCCATAATGCTCTCTCCCCCTGAGCGCCCGGCAATCGGACGCGCCCTTTATCCTGTCATAGCGGACACGTGGTCCGCGGCAAGCCGGATCAATTCAGATTGAACACCCGCGCGGCATTGCCCGCGAGGATCTTGTGCTTGGCGACGGGATCGACGTTGCCGGTCAGATCGTCGATGAATTCCTGAGTGTTCGGCCACAGGCAGAAGCTGTGCGGATAGTCGGTGGAGAACATCGCGCAGTCGGCCAGCCAGGGCTCGCGATCGAGGGTCTGGAAGCCGAAATGATCGTCGAGCACGGTGACGAACACATTCTTGCCGATCGCTTCGGCCGGGCGGTGCTTGAACGGGAAATTGGCCCAGCCCTTCTGCACTTCCCAGCAATGCTCCATGGTTTCGCGCCAGAACGGGATCCAGCCGAAATTGACTTCGGCATCGACGATCTTGAGGCCGGGATGGCGCTCGAAGATGCCGGAGAAGATCATCATGGTCAGCGGCTCCACTCCGGCGAAGAAGCGGATCACCGAGCCGGCGACGTTGATGCCGGGAATGTCATACTGGAAGGCGCCCTTCCCCGAGGGATCGTTGCCGCCCGAAGTGCGGTGGAAGCACAGCGGGATCCCTGCCTCCGAAGCCGCCGCCCACAGGGGATCGTAGGCGCGGTCGACATAGTTGACGTCCGGGAACACCGGAATGTGCACGCCCTTGGCGCCCATCTTCACGCAGCGTTCGAATTCCTTCACCGTCACGTCGATGCCGTGGTTCACCGGCAGGCACGGCAGGCCGATCAACCGCGCCGGGTTGGGTGCGCAGAAGTCCTGCATCATCCAGGTGTTGAAGGTGTCGAACATGGCCATGGCGAAGGGCGAATCCTTCATCGACCAGGCCGCCATGGTAATGGTCGGGAACATCAGCGCGGCATCAACGCCGCCCTGGTCCATGTCGGCAAGGTGGGCCGCGCCGTCATAGTTGCCGGGGAAGATATCCTCCCACCTGTAGCCCGTTGCCTGCGCCGCGCGGCCGGCGGTCGCCTCCAGGCCCAGCGAGCGCTGCGGCGGTTTGTCGCCCCAGGCCCAGCCGTCGCCGCCATCGGCCGCGCGCGCCATGCGCGGGGCCTGGTCACGGAATTCCTTGGGCATGCGCTCGACGAACAGGTTGCGCTCTTCGACGATGTGATCGTCGGCGGAAATGACCTTGTATTCCATGGCGGGCTCTCCCAGTCTGTCCTCGAAAACAAGGCTAGGCCGCATGAGCAGGCCCGGCAACTGCAATGGGAGTGCGAGCAATGCCATCGGACGATCTGTTCCTGTCCGCGCAAAACCCGATCGCCACGACGCACCAGCGCGAGCAGGAAGACCTCGCCATGCGCATCTGCGCGCGGCCGGAGATGATCAAGGCCAAGGGCATGGCCGAATTCCTGTGGCGCGAGGGCATGCAGCACTATGCGCAGGACCAGTGGCACCTGTTCGGCCAGATGATCGACGAATATGCCTATCACTATGCCATGCGCACGGTGGCGAGCGATCCGTGCGAGCCCAAGGTCGTCCGCTTCATGGTGCCGCCGCATCACTGGTTCGGCCGCGACGTGCCCGGATCGCGCTGGGGTGGAGACAGCCCGGACTTCGTCTATCGCATCATTCCCATCGAACATGGCGGCAGGTTCGAGATCAAGGGCCGCCCGGTCAGCGGCGGGCCGGCTTCGGCGCACTATGCGCAGATGGGCGAGAACACCTCGGCGCCGACCATCCTCAACCTGCTCGATGTCGTCGGGCCGGAACTGGATGCGAATGGCCAATTCACCATCACGGTGGACGAGAGCCCTGCCGAAGGCCGCCCGATGCACATCCAGACCCTGCCCGGCGCGCGGCAGATCTGGGTGCGCGATGCCCTTGGCGACTGGAACAACCAGTTCTGCAACGCGCTCACCGTTGAGCGCCTAGACACCCCTTCGCGCGGGCCGCTGAGCGAGCAGGAACTGGCCGAACGCTGCGCCAGGGCTATGGTCGACGGGGTCTATTACACCTTTTGGTGCATCCACACCTGCATCGGCCTGCCGGCCAACCAGATGTCCGTCCCCATGTCTTC
>JAYRPK010000327.1:0-14291 GCA_041911195.1 Novosphingobium sp.
CTTTCCAGCCCCGCCCGCGCGTCCTCGGCCAGCATCCTCGCCTCGCCCTCCTTGTCGCCGGCAAGGCTGGGCAGGATCGGCTTGCGCTTGGGCGGGGCGAAGGCGCAGCGCTGGGCGACGACCAGGGTGTTGGCCATGGCCTCGGGCAGATCGGCGAACAGTTCGGCCATCATCGGCGCGCTTTTCACCCAGGCCTGGCGCGAGGAGCGTGGGCGATCGGCGGCGTCGATGTGCGTCGAATTGGCGATGCACAGCATGGCGTCGTGCGCGGCGTGAAAATGCGGTTCGGCGAAATTGGCCGGATTGGTCGCGGCCAGGGGCACCTCGGCCTCGTAGGCGAGATCGACCAGCGCGTCTTCCGCCGCGTCGGCAATGGCATCGCCGCAACGGGCGATCTCGATGTAGAGCCGGTCGCCGAACAAGCCTTTCAGCCTGTCCAGGTAGTCTCGCGCCGCATCCTGCCTGCCATCCGCGAGCAGCCGGGCGAGCGCCCCCTCCCCCGCACCGGTCAGCGCGATCAGGCCATCCGTGTGGCCGGTCAGCGCCGCGAAGGGCACATGCGGTTCAAGCTCCAGCGGCCGGTCGAGATGGGCCATGCTGACGAGGTGGCACAGGTTGAGCCAGCCTGCCTCGTTCTGGGCATAGAGCGCCAGCCAGTCGATCGGCCCGCCCGATTCCCCCGCATCCGGCCGCGCGACGGCAAGCAGCGTGCCGACGATCGGCTGCACGCCGGTATCGCGGCAGGCGGCTGCGAAGGCGACCGAGGCATAGAGCCCGTTGCGGTCGCAGATCGCAATGGCGGGAAAGCCGCGCTCCTTCGCCAGCTTGGCGATCGCCTTGGGCTCGATCGCGCCTTCGAGCATGGTGTAGCTGGACATGACGCGAAGCGGAACGAAGGGGGCGAAAGGCATGGCCTCAGGCTAGTCCCTGCCATGCCCGCCAATCAAGCGCGCCCTGTCGCCGAACTGGGGACAGCGCTTCGGAAAGCTTGCAAAATTCGCCCATTGGGTTCCTATTCACGGCCTTGCGGGAACAAAGGAGCACAGGCGAAATGGACCCCAACCTTGAGAACGCCGCCAAGGGAATTTTCGACCGGGCCAAGTCGATCATTCTCACCCCCAACGACGAATGGCCCAAGATCGAAGCGGAGACCAAGGGGCAGAACGAAATCCTGATGGGTTACGTGCTGCCGCTGATCGCGATCGGCCCGATCGCCAGCCTGATCGGCAGCCAGGTGTTTGGCTATGGCGCTTTCGGCTATACCTATCGACCGCCGCTGGTGACTTCGGTCATCACCTCCATCATCAGCTTCATCGTCTCGGTGGCGATGGTGTTCGTGCTGACCTTCATCGTCGATTTCCTTGCCCCCAAGTTCGATGGCCAGTCGAACAAGGCCAATGCCTTCAAGCTGGTCGCCTATGGCGGCACGGCGGCCTGGGCTGTGGGGATTTTCAGCATCATCCCCATGCTCGGCCTGTTCGGCATTCTCGGCCTCTACAGCCTGTATCTCTACTATACCGGCGCCGGTCCGCTGATGAAGGTGCCGCAGGAAAAGTCGGTCGGTTACATCGCTGTCGTCATCGTCTGCGCGATTGTCGCTTCGATCCTGGTAGCACCGATTACGGCCGCGATTTCCGGAGCTGTTGGCTATGGCGCCATGTCGGGGCCCATGCGGATGGGCAGCAATGACGCTTCGGGCGGCGGCACGATCACCCTGCCGGGCGGCGGGACGATCGACGCCAACAAGATCGAACAGATGAGTAAGCAGGCGGAGAACTCGTTCAACGGCAAGTCGCCGCCGGTGGATGCCGCCAAGATGCAGGCCTTGATGCCCGGCTCGATCGGATCGTACCAGCGCACAGCGGTCGAAACGGTGGGCGCGGCGGTTGGCGGCAGCCAGGCCGAAGGCACCTACACTTCGGGCGACAACAATTTCAAACTCCGTATCACGGACATGTCCGCGATGGGGGCGCTGGCGGGAGTCGCCGGCGCCCTGGGCGTCTCGCAGAGCCGGGAAGACGCCGACGGCTATGAACGCACCGGCTCGGTCGATGGCCACATGCAAACCGAACGCTGGAGCAAGGCCGACAATCGCGGCAGGTTCGGCCTGGTCGTCGCCGACCGCTTCCTGGTCGAAGCCGAGGGCAAGACCGCCAATATCGACGAACTCAAGGCCGCCGTCGCGACCATCGATCCGGACGACCTGTCCGACCTCGCCAGCTGACCTGGCCGATCATGCGGCCCAGTTGCCGCAACAAGGCCTGACAAAGGCCCCCGCCACTCAAGCCGGCTAACTCACCCTGATCGCAAGCGTGTTGTAGCTATCGGTCGCATAGAGCCGGTAGCCCTTGCCGCGCAGCAGATCCCAGGCCGCGACCCGGTCCGGAATGGCCAGGTGCAGCGTTTCGTAATGGATCAGCGCGGGCCTCTGCGCCCAATCGATCATCTTGAGAATCTCGTAGTCGAAACCTTCGGCGTCGATCTGGACGAGATCGGGTGCCCCCAAACCGTGCCGCGCCTGAATCGTACCCAGTGTCAGCGCCGGCAGGTCGTCCCAGCGCAGGTATTCCGCCTCGCGCGCCGCCAGCCGTTCGCCGCCGAACTGCGCCACATGCTTGCGCACGTGGCCAGGATCGAGCGATGCCACTTCGCCGCCGCTGCCGCCCTCGCGGATGTGCTTTTGCCAGAACTGGGGATCGGCGCGATAGAAACGCGCAGTGCCGTCCTCGGCGGCAATCACCGCGCGCTCGAAGGCCAGTTGCGGCTGATCGGCATAGTGCGCCCGCAGCGCGTCGAAGGCCTGCTGCTGCGGCTCGACCAGCACGCCCTTGAGGCCCAGCGCGCGAATGCACTCGCCCAGGGGATCGCCCGACTGGCCATCGTAGGCGCCGATCTGGACGAACGTGAAATCCGGCTTTTGCGAAGCGCAGGCATAGATCGCGCTCGCCAGATCCATCCGCAAGACGCCGCCCAGCTCCTCCTGGCGTGCGTCGAGGAAGGCATAGGTGCCATGACGGGCAAAGGTGCGGCGCAGCACGTCGAAGCCGCCGGCGAAAAAGTCGGCGGCCTTTTGCAGCATGGTCATGACTGTCGCCCGGCGTTTACAGCAGCGCCTCGATATCCTTTTCCAGCCTGGCCGGCTTTTCGGTAGGCGCATAGCGGCGCACGACCTTGCCGTCGCGGCCGATCAGGAATTTGGTGAAGTTCCACTTGATCCCCTGTGTTCCCAGAACTCCGGGCGCTTCGGCCTTGAGCCAGCGGTAGAGCGGTGTCGCTTCCTCGCCGTTGACCTCTATCTTGGCCATGACGGGAAAAGTCACGTCATAGTTGAGCGAGCAGAAGCTGGCGATTTCCTCTGCATTGCCCGGCTCCTGCGCGCCGAACTGGTTGCAGGGGAAGGCAATTACCTCAAAGCCCCGATCGCGATACTTGCGCCACAGGGCTTCCAGGCCTTCGTATTGCGGCGTGAAACCGCACTTGCTGGCGGTGTTGACCACCAGCAGCACCTTGCCCTCCTTTTCGGCTAGGCTGGTGCTGGTACCATCCGCCAGCGTCGCGGAAAAATCGGAAACAACCGTCATGCAGGATCACCCCGGATAGTCAGGCCTGGCGGCCAGTTCGGCAACTTCCGCCCAGTCTAGCCGGTGGTCACCGGCCTTTTCAATAACGTAGGACTTTCGTTCCGCAGCGGGCAGCAGCATGAAATGCCGAACAAGCTCGGCCAGCGTACCGCGGCGGACGGCCTTCATGTCGTATAGAAAACCGCCGCCGTCGTCGCGGTGGTGCAGCGCGGCGGCATCGTTCCAATCGACATCCCCGTGCAGGCGTGGATCCGTGCCGAAAGTTGGAGGCGTTCCGCTCATGGTCGCACCCTTTCCGCTCAACGTGTCGATACCGTTGGATATGGGCGCTGCCATCCCTTCGTTCAATGATGGCCTGCGCTGGATGCTATTCCAGCTTGCCTTCGTGCAGCCGCACCACGCGGTCCATCTTCCAGGCCAGCCGCTCGTTGTGCGTGGCTACCAGGGCCGCGCTGCCCTCGCCGCGCACCAGCTTGACGAATTCGCCGAACACACGGTCGGCCGTCGCTTCGTCGAGATTGCCGGTGGGCTCGTCGGCAAGGACGATGTCGGGCTTGTTCGCCAGCGCCCGCGCCACTGCCACGCGCTGCTGCTCGCCGCCTGAAAGCTGGCTGGGCCGGTGTTCCAGCCGCGCACCCAGGCCGAGCGCCTCAAGCAGCTCGCGCGCCCGCGCTTCCGCCTCGGCACGGGGCTTGTCCGCCACCAGTTGCGGCAGCACCACGTTTTCGACCGCATTGAAATCGGGCAGCAGGTGGTGGAACTGATAGACGAAACCGATGTGGTTGCGCCGCAGGGTCGTGCGCTCGTCACCATCCATGCTGGTGGCATTGGTCCCCGCCACTTCGATGGACCCGCCGAAACCGCCTTCGAGCAAGCCTATCGCCTGCAGCATGGTCGACTTGCCCGAGCCGGAGGGCCCGAGCAGCGCAACGATTTCGCCGGGGCGCACTTCGAAATCGACACCGCGCAGCACATCGATGACGACGCCGCCCTGCTCGAAGCTGCGGGTCAGGCCACGAACCCGGACGACCGGCATTGCCTCACTCATAGCGCAGCACCTGCACCGGATCGGTGCTCGCCGCGCGCAAGGCCGGATAGAGCGTGGCGAGGAAGCTGAAAGCCAGCGCCATCAGGCAAATCACGGTAATCTCCACCGGATCGCTGCGGCTGGGCAGCTCGGTAAGGAAGCGGATCGAAGGATCCCACAGGTTCTGCCCGGTGACCCATTGCACCGCGTTGACGATCGGCTGGCGGAAAAACAGGAAGACGAAGCCCAGCACCAGCCCGGCGGCAGTGCCCAGCGCGCCGATCAGGAAGCCGGCGGTCATGAAGATCTTGAGCAGCGATCGCCGCGTCGCCCCCATGGTGCGCAGGATGGCGATATCGCGCGTCTTGGCGCGCACCAGCATGATCAGCGAGGACAGGATGTTGAACACCGCCACCAGCACGATGATCGACAGCACCACGAACATGGCCACCCGCTCGACCGACAGCGCCTCGAACAGCGAGGCGTTGATCGTCTTCCAGTCGGAAATCACCGCCCGCCCGGCCAGCTTCTGCGCCAGTGGGGCGAGGATTTCGGAGACATTGTCGGGATCTTCGGTCTTCACTTCGATCATGCCGATCGAATCGCCGGTCAGCAGCAGGGTCTGCGCGTCGGGGATCGGCATGACGACGAAAGCCTGGTCATAGTCATAGACGCCGATCTCGAAGATCGCCGAGACGTGATAGGCGATTTCGCGCGGCACGGTTCCGAAGGGGGTCGTCTGCCCCTGCGGATTGATGATGGTGATGGTGTCGCCCACTTCGGCGCCCAGGTTTTCCGCCAGCCGCGCGCCGATGGCGACATTGCCCGCTTCCGGCTGAAGTTCGGACAGGCTGCCGCTCTTGACCTGCGGGGCAATGCGGCGAATGTCTTCGGCGGTGTTGCCGCGCGCCAGGATCGCCTCGACCCGGCCGTTGAAGGTTACCAGCAGCGGCTGCTCGATCAGCGGGCTGGCGCGTGTCACGCCCGGCGTTTCCCGGACTTCCTTGAGGACATCCTGCCAGTTGTCCAGCCGCCCGCCATAGGCCTGGATGATGGCATGGCCATTTAGGCCGACGATCTTGTCGAACAGTTCGGCGCGGAAGCCGTTCATCACGCTCATGACGATGACCAGCGCGGCCACACCCAGCGAGACTGCCACCAGGCTGATCCCCGCGACCAGCGCAATAAAGGCTTCGCCGCGCCCGGGGAGCATATAGCGCTTGGCGATCATCCATTCGAAAGGGGTGAGAAAGGGCAAGCGCGGGCTCACGGTCAGGAAACAGCGGGAGACCGGGGTTTAGGCATGGCCGCATGGGCTGGCAAGCGCCCGAACCGTCTGGACATTCCTCCATCCCCCGCCCATTTCACCCGCCGGTTGAAAACTCGATTTGGGAGAGATTCGCATGGACGAACAGGACCGCAAGACCGCCCTCAGGATGATCCCCTACGGCATCTACGTGATGACCGCGGTGGGCGAAGACAAGTCGCTGGCCGGGGCGACGGTGAACGGGGTTACCCAGCCCAGCTTTTCCCCGCCGCTGCTGGCCTTGGGGGTCAAGACCGATTCGGGCGTCTATGCCGCCGCGCGGGCCAGCGGCAACTTCGTGCTCAACATTCTCGGCAAGGGCCAGCAGGGCCCGGCCTTCGCCTTCTTCAAGCCCGCCGTGCTCGAGGACGGCAAGCTCTCAGGCGAGGAAGTGGCCTGGGCAAGTAACGGCGCGCCGATCCTGAAGAGCGCGCCCGCAGCAGTCGAGTGCCGCGTGGTCCAGGTCGTCGAGCACGGCGATCACCACACTTTCGTCGCCGAAGTCACGGCCGTGCATATCCACAGCCGCCCCGAAGGCCGACCGGACGAGGCCGTGCTGGAAATGAAGGACCTGGGCGAAAAGGTCTTCTACGGGGGGTGAAACCCAAAACAGGGGATTTGGGGCGTTTGCAGGCGCCCTTCCCCTTGCTTTTGCCTCGGGCAAGCGCCACATGCCCGGCGAGGCGGCTGGCGTGAATCCCATGAACCTGACACATCCTTTCCTTGACGCGGACGGCGACAAGTTGCGCGAGGAATGCGGCATTTTCGGCGTGATTGGCGCCAAGGCGGACGCTGCCGCGATGACTGCGCTCGGCCTGCATGCCCTGCAGCACCGCGGCCAGGAAGCCGTCGGCATCGTCAGTTTCGACGGCAAGGACTTCTTTGCCCGCCGCGGGCTCGGCCATGTCGCGCAGGTATTCGACGACCAGGCCAAGTTTTCAGAGCTTCCCGGCGGCATGGCGGCGGGCCACGTGCGCTATTCCACTACCGGCGGCCAGGGTCTGCGCAATGTCCAGCCGCTCCACGCCGATCTTGCCCGCGGCGGTTTCTCCATCGCCCACAACGGCAATATCTCCAACGCCATGGCGCTGAAGCGCGACCTGGTGAACAAGGGCGCGATCTTCCAGTCGACCTCCGACACCGAAGTCATCATCCACCTCATCGCCACCAGCCGATTCCCCAAGCTGCTGGAGCGCTTTGTCGATGCCCTGCGCATGGTCGAGGGCGCCTATTCGCTGATCTGCATGACGCCCAAGCGCATGGTCGCCTGCCGCGATCCGCTGGGCATCCGTCCACTGGTCATGGGCAAGCTGGGTGATGCGACGATCTTCGCCAGCGAGACCGTGGCGCTCGACGTGGTCGGTGCGGAATTCGTCCGCGAGGTGGAGCCGGGCGAGATCGTAGAAGTGCGGCAGGACGGCCGGATTTCCAGCCACCATCCCTTTGGCCGCCAGAACGCCCGCCCCTGCATCTTCGAGCACGTCTATTTCAGCCGCCCCGATTCGGTCGCCGGCGGCAAGTCGGTCTACGAAGTGCGCAAGCAGATCGGCGTCGAACTGGCCAAGGAATCGCCGGCCGAGGCCGACCTTGTCATTCCGGTGCCCGACAGCGGCGTTCCCGCGGCGATCGGCTATGCCCAGCAATCGGGCATTCCCTTTGAGCTCGGCATCATCCGGTCGCACTATGTCGGCCGCACGTTCATCCAGCCCGAAGACGGCGCGCGCCATGCCGACGTGAAGCGCAAGCATAACGCCAACCGCGCGCTCGTGGCCGGCAAGCGCATCGTCCTGATCGACGATTCGATCGTGCGCGGCACCACTTCGCTCAAGATCGTCCAGATGATGCGCGACGCCGGGGCCAGCGAAGTGCACATGCGCGTAGCCAGCCCGCCGACCGAGCATAGCTGCTTCTATGGCGTCGATACGCCCGAGCGGCACAAGCTGCTGGCCGCGCGGATGGACGTGCAAGGCATGGCGGAATTCATCCATGCCGACAGTCTGGCCTTCGTCTCGATCGATGGCCTCTACCGCGCCGTGGGCGAAATGGGGCGTGACAAGGCGCGGCCGCAATATTGCGACGCCTGCTTCAGCGGCGAATACCCCACCAGCCTCACCGACCTTGCCGAACGCGAAGATCCCGCCCAACTGGCATTCCCGGTCGAAAAAGTCGCGTGACCGACCTTTCCGGACAAGTCGCGCTCGTCACCGGCGCGAGCCGGGGGATTGGCGCCGCTACGGCAATCGCACTTGCAGGGGCCGGCGCGCATGTCGTGCTGACCGCGAGGGACGCCAAGGCGCTCGAAGCGGTCGAACAGGCGATCCACGAAAAGGGCGGCAGCGCCACCATCGCGCCAATGGACCTTGCCGAGCCCGATGCCATCGCCCGCCTGGCCCAGGCCGTGGCCCAGCGCTGGCAGGCGCTCGACATTCTCGTGATCAATGCCGCCCTGCTGCCGCAACTGACTTCGGTCGCGGACATCGAACCGCAGGCCTGGAACAAGGCGATCACGGTGAACGTGCTCGCCACCCAGGCGCTGCTCGCCGCATTCGACCGGATGCTGCGCAACAGCCCGGATGCGCGGGTGATCGGCCTGTCGAGCAGCGTCGGGCGCAGCCCCCGCGCCTTCTGGGGCGCCTATGGTTCGACCAAGGCCGCCTTCGACACCCTGCTGGAATGCTACGCGCAGGAAACGGCAAACATTTCAAAGGTCCGCGTCGCAATCGTCAATCCCGGTGCCACCCGCACGGCCATGCGCGCCCGCGCCTATCCGGGTGAGGATCCGGCCAGCGTCAAGCCGCCAGAAGCCGTAGCTGAACGATTGCTGTCACTGCTTGGTGAACAGTTTCCCAGTGGATACCGCGAATCCGTTAACCGGCCGAATTAAGTAATTGGCAATCAAATCCGTCCATTTTTGTGGCGCTGTACGGGGGGCCGTCTGCAACAACAATGGTGGTACCATGAGCACGATTTTCCAATCCACGGACCGCTACGCGATCGCCGCGCAAGAGGACCGTTCCGCGCCCCGCGCACGCGTTTCGATTCCCGGCACCTTGCGTCCGTCGGGATCGAAGGGCTTCCAGACCCAGATCAAGGACCTCTCGCTCGGCGGCTTTTCAGCCACTGCGATCAACCGCATGCATGTCGGCACGGTGTGCTGGCTGACCCTGCCGGGCCTCGAATCGCAGCAGGCCGAAGTGGTCTGGTGGGAAGGCGGCGTCGTCGGCTGCGCCTTCTCGCAGCTGCTCAGCCCGATCGTCCACGACAACCTGCTCGCCCGCTGGCGTGGGGATGGGGTTTACCGGTAACGGTGTAAGGGGGCTTCCAGCCCCCTCACCACCTATTCCTCGACAGTCCAGGTCTGCCCCTTGCCCAGCAGCTTGCCGAGGTCGGCAACCTTGCCTTCATTGACCTTGGCATCCTGCCCCAGCAGTTCAGCCTCGAAGCTGGGCCGCGGATCGTCGTAGATCACGCCCAGCGCCATCGGGAAATCGGCGAACTTGGGCGCCACGCGCAGATCGACCAGCATGTGCGCCACGGCGCGGTTGGTGACGTTGTGGACGATGACGCCGGCCTTCTGCCAGTCACCATCGGACACGTCGACGATCTTCAGCGACAGGCTATCGACATCAAGGGTGATACCCTTGACCCCGCCGGTCTTTTCCGAACCGAACAGCATCGGTTCGCCATGCTTCAGCCACAGCTGCTGGTCCTCGACGCCCTTGGCGGCGGCGAAATCGTCGAAGCGGTCCTTGTTGTAGACGATACAGTTCTGGAAGATTTCGACGAAGGCCGCGCCCTTGTGCGCATGGGCAGCCTTGAGGACATCAGGCAGGTGCTTCGATACGTCGAACCCGCGCGCGACGAACCGCGCGCCGGTGCCCAGCGCGAAGGAGCAGGGGCTGAGCGGGCGATCGACCGAGCCGGCCGGGGTCGAAGGCGAATTGGTGCCGATCCGGCTGGTCGGCGAGTACTGGCCCTTGGTGAGACCGTAGATCTCGTTGTTGAACAGCAGGATCTGGCAATCGAGATTGCGGCGCAGGATGTGCATCGTGTGATTGCCGCCGATCGACATGCCGTCGCCGTCGCCCGTCACCAGCCAGACGTCGAGCTCCGGGTTGGCCAGCTTGATGCCGGTGGCGAAAGCCGCGCCGCGCCCGTGGAGGGTGTGGAAGCCATAGCTCGACATGTATTAGGGAAACCGGCTCGAACAGCCGATGCCCGAAACGAACACGGTGTTCGCCGGATTGGCGCCGATCTCTGGCAGGGTGCGCTGCACCGCCTTGAGGATCGCGTAGTCGCCGCAGCCGGGGCACCAGCGGACTTCCTGATCGCTCTCCCAGTCCTTGAGAGTGGTCTGGAAAGGAGTCATGTCGTTCATGCCAGCTCTCCTTCGATCGCGGCTTCGATTTCGGCGATGGTGAAGGGCTGGCCCGACACCTTGTTCAAGGGCTTGGCATCGACCAGATACTGGTCGCGCAGCACCGTCTTGAACTGGCCGGTGTTCATCTCGGGCACGAGAACCTTCTCATAACTCTTTAGAAGATCACCCAGATTTTCGGGCAGCGGCCAGATGTGGCGTACGTGGATGTGGCTGACGTCGAGGCCCCTGGCCCGCGCCCGCCGCACGGCCTGGTGGATCGGGCCAAAGGTCGAACCCCAGCCGACCACGACCAGCTTGCCGCCCGCCTTGCCCAGCTCGACTTCCTGCGCCGGGATGCCCTTGGCGACGCCATCGACCTTGGCCTTGCGGGCATCGGTCTGAAGCTGGTGGGTATCGGGTGAATAGTCGAGGTCGCCGGTATCGGGCGCCTTTTCGATGCCGCCGATACGGTGCATCAGGCCGGGAGTGCCGGGCTTGATCCACGGGCGCACGCCATTGGCGTCGCGCTTGTAGGGCAGCACCCGGTCGCCACCGTTCAGTTCCTCGAGGAACTTCACCGGAAACGGTGCGAAGTTCTTGGGATCGGGGACTTTCCAGGGCTCGGCCGCATTGGCGATATAGCCGTCGGTCAGCAGCATGACCGGAGTCATGTATTGCACCGCGATGCGGACAGCCTCGATCGCACAGTCGAAAGCGTCCGACGGCGAGCGGCAAGACACCACTGGCATCGGCGTATCGCCGTTGCGGCCATAGACCGCCTGGTAGAGGTCACTTTGCTCGGTCTTGGTCGGAAGGCCGGTGCTCGGCCCGCCGCGCTGCGAATTGACGATGACCAGCGGCAGCTCGGTCATCACCGCAAGGCCCAGCGCCTCACCCTTCAGGGCAATGCCCGGGCCGGATGAGGACGTCACGCCCAGTTGCCCGGCATAGCTTGCACCGATCGCCGAACAGATCGCGGCAATCTCGTCTTCCGCCTGGAAGGTAGTGACCCCGAATTCCTTCATCTTCACCAGATTGTGCAAGATCGCGGAAGCCGGCGTGATCGGATAACCGCCGAAGAACATCTTGAGCCCGGCAAGCTGCGCACCTGCGACCAGGCCATAGCTGACGGCTTCAGCGCCGGTAACCGTGCGATAGAGCCCCGGCGGCGAGGCGACCGGATCGAGGTGCAGCTTGTGCACCGTGCCGGAAAGCTCCGCGGTCTCGCCATAGGCATGGCCGGCATTGAGCGCAGCGATGTTGGCGTCGGCGAGGACCTGGTTCTTGGCGAACTTGCCCTTCAACCAGTCGATCAGCGGCTGGCGGTCGCGCTCGAACATCCACAGGGCAAGGCCCAGCGTCCACATGTTCTTGCAGCGCAGGGCTTCCTTGTTGCCGAGACCGAAGGGCTTGACCGCTTCCAGCGTCTGCGCGCTGATGTCGAAGGCCAGCACCTGCCACTTGGCCAGGCTGCCGTCCTCGATCGGGTTGCTCTCGTACTTGGCCTTTTCCAGGTTGCGCTTGGAGAACTCGCCGGTGTCGGCGATGATCAGGCCGCCGGGCTTGAGCGCCGGGGCATTGGTCTTGAGCGCCGCCGGGTTCATCGCCACCAGCACGTCGGGCGCATCGCCCGCGGTGGTGATGTCGGTCGATCCGAAGTTGATCTGGAAGGCGGAAACGCCGAACAGCGTGCCCTGCGGCGCGCGGATTTCGGCGGGGAAATCCGGGAAAGTCGCCAGGTCATTGCCCGCCAGCGCGGTCGACAGGGTGAACTGTCCGCCGGTGAGCTGCATGCCGTCGCCGGAGTCTCCGGCGAAGCGCACCACCACCGCTTCGGGTACATTGCTGCGCGATCCGGTCGCGCTGTCGTTATCGGCCAATTGCGTTGCCATTGTCTTCCTCTACAGGCGCCGGCCCTGCCGCGCCGACCTTGCCCCCTATTCCTCGTGTCCCCCGGCGCAATCCAGAAAAACTGTCAGGCGCCAAACCCTAGCCTGTCGCCAAACGCCCCGAGGCTCTGCTAGTCAAGCATCAATATAGGCTTCGGGCGCGCCAGATGACAGTTGTTCGCAAAAACATTGCGAACGGCTGAATGTCGGCCCCGAAAATCGGGATTGTCGATGAAATGAGTCCGTTTTCCGCCCTGCCCTACCGCCCCTGCGTCGGCGTCATGCTGATCAATGGCGCGGGTCATGCCTTCGTCGGCAGGCGCATCGATACGCGCGGCCAGCCCGACGAAGGCGGAGTCTATTGGCAGATGCCCCAGGGCGGCATCGATCCGGGCGAGGAGCTGAACGCGGCGGCATTGCGCGAGCTGTGGGAAGAAACCGGAGTGCAGCAACAGCACGTCACCTTGCTGGCCCAGACCCGCGAAGAGCTGCTCTACGACCTGCCGGACGAGTTGTTGGGCAAGCTGTGGGGCGGCAGATACCGCGGGCAGCGCCAGCACTGGCTGCTCGCCCGGTTCCACGGCGCGGATAGCGACATCCGGCTCGACGCGCACGATCCGGCCGAATTCTGCGAATGGAAATGGGTGGAACCGGCGCTGCTGCCCGATCTGATAGTGCCGTTCAAGCAGCAGGTCTATCGCTCGGTGCTGGCGGAGTTCGCCGGCTACCTCTGACGATCAGTTGGCAGTCACCACCGGCTCGGGCTTGGCGGCATCGGCCGATACCACCTTGGGGGCCGGCCCCTTGGCAATGGCGGCGGCGAGCATGCGGGTAGCGTCGCAATCGGCGCCGCACAGCCCTTCGAGCCGGGTCAGGTTGCGCCGGGCCTTGTCCACCGCGCCCTTTTCCGCCAGCGCCGCGCCTTCGCCCGAGATCGCCTGCAGGTTCTGGGGATCGGTGTTCAGCGCCTGACGATAATAGTGAAGCGCCTTGCCCTGCATGCCCTGGCGGCGCGTGGCATCGGCCAGGCCCAGCAGAACCGCGACATTGCCCGGCTGCACGGCAAGGGCCGCTTCGTAATAGTCGACCGCCCGATCGACATTGCCCGTGCCCAATTCCGTGCGCGCCTGCGCTACCAATGCGGAAACGCGCGGATCGATCGGCTGGGGCTGCGCGGAATGGCCGGTGCTCGCAGTCACGGCGACGAGCAGCGACAAGGCAACGGCGGCAGGCGTATAACGCATCAAGAACTCCCTGGCGTCGGTCGACAATGATCGCACGGGCATGACCCCTGGCTGAACCGATATCATATCGCCGAAACGCGTGCGATGTAAAACCCGTCCGTGCCATCGTGAGACGGACTGAGGCGAATACCTGAATCTCTTGGCGTCCCGGCGGGCAGAACGAGCGTTTCGGCGCCCCAGCCGGGGTGCGCGGCCAAGAAGCGGGCAAGCTGCGCGGGCCCTTCCTCGTCAAGCAGCGAACAGACCGCATAGACGATTCGCCCGCCCGGCCCGACCAGCCCAGCCGCCAGGTCGAACAGCCGCGCCTGCAGCGCGGTGGTGCGCTCCAGCGATGCTGGGTCGAGCCGCCAGCGCGCTTCGGGATTGCGCCGCCAGGTGCCGGTCCCCGAACAAGGCGCATCGACCAGCACCGCGTCCGCCTTGCCCGCATAGGTCGCCAGAGCGGCAAGCTCACGGCCTGGATCGAGCAGCAGGGTCTCGATGATGGAAGCGCCGGCTCGCTCCGCCCTGGGCGCCAGCCGCGAAAGCCGCGCGCGATCGGCATCGCAGGCGAGGATCGTGCCGCGGTTGTCCATGGCTGCCGCCAGCGCCAGGGTCTTGCCCCCCGCCCCGGCGCAAAGGTCGATGACCAGTTCGCCCGGCCGCGGCGCCAGCGCCTCGCAGACCAGTTGCGAAGCCGTGTCCTGCACTTCAATCAGACCCTGGCGAAAGGCGTCCCAGCTCTCGACCGGGGTTCCGGACGGCAAGCGCAGGCCGAGGCTCGCCTGGGTCGGCTCGGCATCGATCGGCAGGGTCAGCCCCTCCTTGCCGGCCTTGAGCGCGTTCACCCGGATGTCGAGCGGCGCGCGGCTCAGCAGGGCGATTGCATCGTCGCCCACGACACC
>JAYRPK010000328.1:0-9244 GCA_041911195.1 Novosphingobium sp.
ACTGGATCGGTGCGACATAGTAATCCGCGCACCACTCGATCAGCCGCCGCAACGGCTCGGCCAAGGGCGGTACCGGCAGCACTTCCAGCAAAGGCCGCAGCTTGCTCTCGGGCACTTCGTCAGCCGCCAGCCGGTCCGGCTACCAGACGATCCCGACCACCTGCCGCGGCCCCAGCGGCGCCGCCACCACCGAGCCGAATTCCACTTCCATGCCCTGCGGCACCCGGTAATCGAGCACGCCCAGTACGGCATTGAAGACAAGGAGGCGCACCCGCTGCATGACTTTCCCCTATATGGGGTGGCGCACAGGCGCGACAGGGTTATGGTATCTAATCCGAAATTCCATTTCGGATCGAGCGGCACCGGCCCTCTCCCCCGCCCGGCCACCCATAGGGTACAACTGCTGGGTGGCCGGGCGGGGGAGAGGGCCGGTGCCGCCTCGAAATTCGCTCTTTCGCGAATTTCGAATCAGACTCTATAGGCTTAGCCCACAGACTCAGTCCGGAGCCGTCATGAAATTCTTTGCCGACACCGCCGAAATCGAGGACATCAAGGAACTGGCCGCCACCGGCCTGCTCGACGGCGTCACCACCAATCCCTCGCTGATCCACAAGTCGGGCCGCGACTTCATGGAAGTGACCAGGGAAATCTGCGGCATCGTCGCCGGCCCGGTCAGCGCCGAGGTTGTCGCGCTCGACCATGACGGAATGATGCGCGAGGCCGAAATCCTCCGCAAGATCGCCGACAACGTCTGCATCAAGGTTCCGCTCACCATCGACGGCCTCAAGACCTGCAAGAAGCTCACCGGCGACGGCACCATGGTCAATGTCACGCTGTGCTTCTCGGCCAACCAGGCGCTGCTCGCCGCCAAGGCCGGAGCAACCTTCGTCTCGCCCTTCGTCGGCCGGCACGATGACAACGGCTTCGACGGCATGGACCTGATCCGCGACATCCGGCTGATCTATGACAACTATGCCTTCGCCACGGAAATCCTCGTCGCCTCGGTTCGCCACGGCATCCATGTGCTCGAAGCCGCCAGGATCGGCGCCGACGTGATGACCGCGCCCCCGGCGGTGATCCGCGGCATGTTCAAGCACGTGCTGACCGACAAGGGCATCGAAGGCTTCCTGGCCGACTGGGCGAAGACCGGCCAGAGCATCTGAACTTGGCCGACGATTCCCCCATCGACCGCTTCAAGAGCGTATTGACCGGCGCGGCCCGGGCGATCGCGCACGAGCCCGAGCTGGAAGTGAACTGGACGGCCGACCAGCCGAGCCAGTCGGGCAATGTCCTGCGCGTGCCCATGCCGGGGCGCAGCCTGCCCAAGGGCCAGGCGATGGAAGCGCGCGGCTTCGCCGATTCGATGGCGCTCAAGCTGCGCCACCACAACGAGGCGATGCATTCCCGCCACGCCCCGATGGAGCCCGCCGCCCGCGCCTGCTACGATGCGATCGAGCAAGTCCGCTATGAGGCGCTCGGCTCGAACAACTATGCCGGCATGCGCGGCAACCTTGACGCGGCGCTGACCGTGCGGACCGCGTCGGACCCGATCTCGCGCGCCACCAATCTGTCCGAAGTGCCG
This sequence comes from Novosphingobium sp., assembly GCA_041911195.1. Taxonomy (GTDB): domain Bacteria; phylum Pseudomonadota; class Alphaproteobacteria; order Sphingomonadales; family Sphingomonadaceae; genus Novosphingobium. The sequence continues at coordinate 1,583 of JAYRPK010000328.1, forward strand.
GTGCAGGCGGCGCTCTCGCTGTTGCTGCGCGAACACCTGACCGGCCAGCCCGTCCCCGAATCGGCCCGCGACGGGGTGGAATTGATGCGCGGCTGGATCGAGGAAAAGGCGCTGGCCGATTTCGATGCGCTGGCGCTGTCGATCGACGACCAGAAGAGCTTCCAGAGCCTCGCGCTCGACATGCTGTGCCATCTCGACCTGACCCAGCAGGAACCGGCCGACCAGCAGCCGGACGAGAACAACGACGAGGGCGGCGACGAGGAAACCGAGGAGGACGAGGACGGCGGCGATTCGGGCCAGGACCAGCAGCCCGCCGAAATGGCCGCCGAGGCCACCGACGGCGAGAGCGACGGCGAAAGCGAGACCGACAGCGAAAGCGTCGAGGAAGTGGACGATGCCGAATCGGGCGAGGATGCCGAGGAAGGCATGCTCCCCGTCCGCCCCAACCGCCCCTGGACCGAGACGCCCGACAGCTTCGACTACAAGGTCTATACCGAGCAGTTCGACGAAGTGGTGGGCGCGCAGGACCTGTGCGACGAGGAAGAGCTCACCCGCCTGCGCGCCTATCTCGACGCGCAGTTGAAAGGCCTGCAAGGCGTCGTCACCAAGCTGGCCAACCGGTTGCAGCGCAAGCTGATGGCGCAGCAGAACCGCAGCTGGGATTTCGACCAGGAAGAAGGCCTGCTCGATGCCGCCCGGCTCGCCCGCGTGGTCATCTCGCCCGGCCATTCGCTGAGCTACAAGACCGAGCGCGACATCGAGTTCAAGGACACGGTCGTTACGCTGCTGATCGACAATTCCGGCTCGATGCGCGGCCGCCCGATCTCCATTGCGGCGATCAGCGCCGACGTCATGGCCCGCACGCTGGAGCGTTGCGGCGTCAAGGTCGAAATCCTCGGCTTTACCACCCGCGCCTGGAAGGGCGGGCAAAGCCGCGAGGCATGGCTTGGCGGCGGCAAGCCCAGCCACCCGGGCCGCCTCAACGACCTGCGCCACATCGTCTACAAGAAGGCCGACGAGCCCTATCGCCGCGGCCGCAAGAACCTTGGCCTGATGATGCGCGAGGGCCTGCTCAAGGAAAACATCGACGGCGAGGCCCTGCTCTGGGCCCACACTCGCTTGCTCGCCCGCCAGGAAGACCGCCGCATCCTGATGGTCATCTCCGACGGCGCACCGGTGGACGATTCCACCCTCAGCGTGAACAGCGCGGGCTACCTTGAAGCGCATTTGCGCAAGGTGATCGACTGGATCGAGCGCCAGTCGCCGGTGCAACTGGTGGCCATCGGAATCGGCCACGACGTGACGCGGTATTATCGCCGCGCGGTGACGATCATGGATGTCGAGCAGTTGGCCGGCACGATGATCGAGCAGTTGGCCGGATTGTTCGAGGAGGAATAGGTTGGACGTCGCCCAAGCCGTCACCGGCCGCCGCTCGATCCGCATGTTCCTCGACAAGCCCGTGCCGCTGGACCTGCTCCAGCGCGTGCTGGAGCGCGCACAGATGGCGCCTTCGGGGTACAACTTCCAGCCGTGGGAGGCCGTGGTGCTGTCCGGCGAGCCGATGCGGGACCTTTCCGCCAGGCTGAAGGCCGCCGCGCCGCAGGAGCCAGCCGAATACCAGCTCTTCCCCAAGGGCCTGCCCCAGTTCTACAAGGACCGGCGCGACGCCACGGTGGAGAAGCGGATGGCAGCCGCCGGCATAGCCCGCAACGACGAGGCCGGCCGCGCCGCGTTCCAGCAGCGCAATTTCGAATTCTACGGCGCGCCGGCGGTGCTGCTCACCTTTATCCCCCGCGTCATGGGTCCGCCGCAGTGGTCCGATGTCGGCATGTGGCTGCAGACCCTGATGCTGCTGCTCCACGCCGAGGGGCTGGATACCTGCGCGCAGGAATCGCTGTTCGTCCATGCCCGACTGATCAAGGACTACGTCGGCGTCAGCGACGAGACGCACCTGTTCTTCTGCGGCATGGCCATCGGCTGGGCCGACAAGCAGGCGCCGGTCAACAATTTCGAGCGGACGCGCGCGCCGATGGACGAAGTGGTGCGGTTCATCGGCTTTCGATGAGCGGGGCCTACCCCCTGCTCTGGGTGCCCTTCGTTCTCGTCGGCGCGGTCGCCCAGTTGTTCCGCAACGGTGCGCAGGCGGGGCTCACGCTGAAGATCGGCACCCTGGGCGCCACTCAGGTGCGGTTCGTCTATGGCCTGCCCTTCGCCGCGCTGTTCCTGGCAATGGCACTGGCCTTGTCCGGCGAGAGCCTGCCGCCGATCACGCCCGCCGCGATGGCATGGGCCGTGGCCGGGGCGCTATGCCAGATCGGTGCGACGGCGATGATGCTGGTGGTGATGGGGCAAAGGGCATTCGGCGTCGCTTATGCCTATATCAAGACCGAACCGGTCATCGTCGCACTGTTGGGCGTCGCGCTGCTGGGCGACCGGCTGCCGCTGCTGGCCTGGCTGGCGGTCGGCATAGTCACTCTGGGCGTGCTGCTCGCCTCGGTGAAGCCGGGGGAATGGGCCGCGCTGATCGGCGAAACCCGGATGATCGGTGCGGGCGTGCTGGCCGGGGCACTGTTCGGCCTGTCGTCCATCGCCTTTCGCGGCGCGATCGAGGCATTGCCGCAAGGCCTGTTCCTGGTCCGCTCGCTGACCGTGCTGGCCGTGACGCTGGCCATCCAGACCGTACTGCTCGGGCTGTGGCTGGCGCTGCGCGACCGGCCGGCGTTCATGGCCTCGCTGCGCGAATGGCGCAGCAGCCTTGGCGCGGGGCTTGCCGGAGCGACTGCTTCCGCCGGCTTCTTCATCGCCTTCTCGCTGACGCCGGCCGCCAATGCCCGCACCCTGGCGCTGATCAAACTGCCGCTTGCGGCCGCCGTTTCCGGCCGGCTCAGCGGCAAGCGCATGGCAGGTCACGAGCTGGCGGGGCTGGCGGCCGTTATGGGCGGAGTCGCGCTGCTGCTTGCCGCCCACGCAGCTTGATTCTAAGGCGCGCGGGATGACCGACACCGCCCCCCTCAAGCTGTTCAACAGCCTGACGCGCCAGCTGGAAACATTCCAGCCCATCCACGCGAACGAAGCGCGCGTCTATTCCTGCGGGCCGACGGTCTACAACTATCCCCACATCGGCAACATGCGCGCCTATGTCTTCGCCGACGTGCTGGGCCGCACGCTGAGCTTCAAGGGCTACAAGCTCACCCACGTCATCAACATCACCGACGTCGGCCACCTGACCGACGACGCCGACGCGGGCGAGGACAAGCTGGAGAAGGCGGCGGCAGCGCAGGCCCAGTCGATCTGGGACATCGCCCGGCACTATACCGAGGCCTACTGGGACGATGTGAAAGCGCTCAACATCCGCCAGCCGGCGCAGTGGACCATTGCTACCGACTATGTGCCGAAGATGATCGAGTTCGCCAAATCGATCGCCGACAAGCATTGCTACGAGATCGACAGCGGCCTCTATTTCGACGTCTCCACCGTCGCCGACTATGGCCGCCTCGCCCGCGCGGCAACCGAGGAAGGCCAGAGCCGGATCGATCCGGTCGCCGGAAAGCGCAACCAGATGGACTTCGCCATCTGGCGCAAGACGCCCCCTGGTGAGACGCGGCAGATGGAATGGGATTCGCCCTGGGGCCGCGGCGCGCCCGGCTGGCATCTCGAATGCTCGGTGATGAGCGGCGAGGTGCTTGGCTTTCCCTTCGACATCCACACCGGCGGCATCGACCACCGCGAGATCCATCATCCCTGCGAGATCGCCCAGAACCAGGCCTTTTGCCACTCCGACAAGGAGGGGGCGAACATCTGGATGCACAACAACTTCCTGGTCGAGCGTTCGGGCAAAATGTCGAAGTCGGCCGGCGAGTTCCTGCGGCTTCCGCTGCTGATCGACAAGGGCTATCATCCCCTCGCCTATCGCCTGATGTGCCTGCAGGCGCATTACCGCAGCGAGCTGGAGTTCAGTTGGGAGGGGCTGGGAGCGGCGCTGACCCGGCTGAAGCGGCTGGTCATGGCCGTCGCCGGCCTGCGCGCGCAGGCCGGGCCGGCAGAGTCTGCGGGGCCGAGGTTCCAGCCGTTCCTCGAACGCTTCGAAGCGGCGATCGGCGACGATCTCAATACACCTGTCGCCCTCACCGTGCTCGAGGAGGTGGCGGCGCTCAAGAAGGTCGATGCGGGCGAGAAGCTGGCCGCCATTGCCGCAATGGATTCAGTGCTGGGGCTCAACCTGCTGGCACTGGACCGCGCCGACCTGCGCCTTCGCCCCAAGTCCGCCAGCATCACCGAAGCGGAAATCGAGGCCACGCTCGCCCAGCGCAAGGAAGCCCGCGCCGCGAAGGATTTCGCCACTTCCGACCGGCTGCGCGACCTCCTTGCCGACAGGGGCGTCGAAGTGATGGACGGCGATCCGCTGGGCTGGGAGTGGAAGTTGGAGCCATGAAACTCTGGCGCCTGACCCGCGCGCCCTTCGTGGCGCTGGATGGGGAAGGCGCGCTGCGTAGTGGATCGCGCTATGCCCCCGAAGGCCGGCGGGTGGTGAGCCTGGCCAGCGAGGCGGGGCTGGCGGTGCTGGTGGTGCTGCGATACCTGCCCACGGACCTCGCCGGCATCGCCCAGGATTACGTGCTGGGCTGGACCGAAGTGGCGGCAGAGCCCGCCCGCATTCCAGACCACCTCGACGAAGCGCAGATCCGCGCCTTCGTCGCCCGGTGGCTTGACGAGAAAAGCTCGCTGCTCGCCGCCGTGCGCTCGAAAGTGCTGCCTGAAGCCGATGTCGTGCTGCTCAACCCCGAACATCCCGATGCGGCCGATGTGCCGCCGCTGGTCACCCGACCGTTCAGCTTCGCCGAGTGCCTCCACACGCCGCCGATGCTGGCAAGCTTCGGTTCATCGGCCTAATCGCATCCATTGCGAGCGGCACCGGCCCGCTCCCCCGCCCGACCACCCATAGGGTACAACTGTTGGGTGGCCGGGCGGGGGAGCGGGCTGGTGCCGAACGATCCGAAATGAAATTTCGGATCAAACACAAATAGCCCATGAATTGCGCGCTTGACGAAGGCGCCGTTCCGAGACGATCACTACTCGCAGCAATAGGGGGAGATATCATATGCCGATCACGACTCTTGCCAGCCTGGTCCTTGCCGGCAGCGCCCTTTCCGCGCACGATCGCGCGGCAGTCGATGCCTTGGTGCTCAGCATGTACCAGCCATACAGCCGCAGCGGCAGCGCGGCGGCGGTCTGGGACCAGCCGATCTTTTCGACCGAAGTGACTTCGCTGATCTCCCGCTGGAAGAGCGTCCAGCCCAAGGACGAGCCCGACGACCTCAACGATGGCGACTGGCTGTGCATGTGCCAGGATTACGAATCGTCGAAGTTCCGGGTGACGATCGGAACCCACAGCCGCCCGCGCGCGAATGTCGCGGAGGTTCGGGTCACGGTGGACCTGGGCACCAACGAGCGCCGCAACCTGCGCCTGCTGTTCAACCGCGAGGGCCGCAGCTGGAAGCTTGACAACATCTATGCCCGCAACGGTTTCGAAAGCGGGTTGAAGACGGCGCTGCGCCGGACGATTGCCGCGGACCTGCGACTGCAGAGGCGATGACCCAAACCGTTGCCGTCCTCAACGCCCTGATCCGGCCACTGCTCGAAGGGCACCTGCCGGACTGGCTCGAGCCGCGCTGGTTCACCACTTCCGAGGAGCTGATCGCGCTGGCCCCGCAAGCGGAAATCGGCTGGTTCGACAGCTTCGACTTCGCCGCCGGCCTGGCCGCCGCCGGCAAGGGGGACCGGCTCAAGTGGCTCAACACGCTGGCGGCCGGGGTCGATCCCTTCCCGCTCGACAAGCTGCGCGATCAGGGAGTGATCCTCACCAACGGCGCGGGGCTGAACGCGCCGACCATCGCCGAATATGCGCTGATGGGCATGCTGGTCATGGCCAAGGGCTATCGCGAAGTGGTCCGCGCGCAGGAGCGGCACGAATGGCTGCACGATGCCCCCGGCAAGATGGAGCTGATGGGCAGCAAGGCGCTGGTGATCGGCGCCGGAGGGATCGGCGGGCGGATCGCCGAACTGCTGCGGCGGATCGACGTCGACGTCACCGAAGTGCGCCGCCGCCCCGCTCCCGGAGTGCTGACGACGGACCAGTGGCGCGCGCGGCTGGGGGAGTTCGACTGGGTCATCATCGTCGTCCCATCGACCGCCGACACCGACAAGATGATCGGCGCGGCCGAACTGGCCATGATGAAAAGCAGCGCCGCGGTGCTCAATTTCGCCCGCGGCGCGGTGATCGACCAGGATGCATTGGTCGACGCCCTGAAGGCGCGCCGCATCGCCGGGGCCTTCCTCGACGTCACCGATCCCGAGCCGCTGCCCGCCGATCACCCGCTGTGGTCGCTCGACAACTGCCACATCTCGATGCACCTTTCGGGGCGTTCGCAGACCCTGCTGTTCAAGCGCGCGGCGGAGCGGTTCCTCGCCAACCTGGAGCGCTGGCGCAAGGGCGAGGAACTGGCCTACCGGGTCGATCTTTCGCTGGGGTATTAGCTCTCTTCCAGCAGCAACAGCTCCGCCACAACGCTCATGCGCGGCTCGGGCAGCGTCTCGTGTTCCACCGAAACCACCGCCGCATCCGCCACCAGCTGGCCCGGGATGGCGAATTCGTGTTCGGGCAGTGCTTCCATGAAGCGCTCCCCCGCGGCCACGGCTTCCAGCCCGGTGAAGGCCAGCAAGACCGTGTGGCGCGAGCCCGAAAAGGTGATGCTGGCCCAGGGCCGCTCGCTGTGACGCAGCAGCTCGGCCTTGCCCTCGGCCAGTTCGAGCAGTGCGGAGAGCAGCCCCATCCACGGGCGGCGGGCGCTGCGGGCGGAGCCGGTCATGGCGCGGGTTGCAGCGGGATCAGCAAACATCGGCTTGCTCCCCATAGCTGGCGATGAATTGCTTCACCCGGCTGGCGGTGCCGGGGCGCGGCGTGCGGCCATTGCGCAAGTCCTGGACAAAGCGCGGATCATGCGCGGCCAATCGGCCGAACTTGGTCCAGGCCATTCCTGTGTCCCGCAGGAAGACCTCGATCTGACGTATCAACATTAACGACCTCCGTGACGAATCGACGACTAGAGTTCTTCTTTTGTTCTTGTTAAAATCCAAGGCGTTATTATACTTGACGTACCCAGATTGATGGGTTAGGCAGATTCCGCAAGGAGTTAGCCATGTCCAACCTATCTGCGCCCCATTTCCACGACGAGGAAAAAGCCTACGCCTACGTTGAGGCGCGCTTGTGGCCGAATGGTGCGGTGTGCCCGCATTGTGGTGGTGTTGACCGCGTGGGTAAGCTGCAGGGCAAGTCCACTCGTCCGGGCGTGTGGAAGTGCTACCAGTGCCGCAAGCCTTTCACCGTCAAAATCGGCACCATTTTTGAAGATAGCAAGGTCCCTATGCGCCTCTGGTTGCAGGCGATGTATTTGATCGCCGGCAGCAAGAAGGGCATTTCCAGTAACCAACTCCACCGCATCCTTGGCGTCACCCTAAAAACTGCTTGGTTCATGTCGCACCGTATCCGGGAAGCGATGCGGGACGATAGCGGTTGGCCCATGGGAGGACTTGGGGAAACAGTCGAAGTGGACGAAACCTTCATTGGCCGTGAACCTGAGGCCGAAGTGAAACGGTCCTACCATC
>JAYRPK010000329.1:0-9870 GCA_041911195.1 Novosphingobium sp.
CCGGCCTGCGAGCCCAGCCCGGTGGCAAGCGCAATCAGCTCAGCCGTGTTTTCCGGGGGCAGCGGCGCCAGCAGTTCGACGACGCGATTGACCGCGCCGCAGCGCTGCAGCGGCAATTGCTGGCTGACCGCGCCGGAAACGAAGGCGTCGAGCATGGGTTGCAGCGAGCTGTCCGGCATGCCGCGAAGCATGTCGCCCATCTCGCCGCCCTTGCCGGCGCTGATCTTGAGGAAAGCCGCCTTGGCGCCGGGCCAGGCGCGCGGCTTGAGCACGGCATAGCGCTGGGCCAGGCTGCGCCCGTCGCGGCGCAGGAAGGCATCGGGCGACAGTGTCGAACCGCAGCGTTGCACCGTGCCATCGATGATGGCGGGCATGGCATAGGTCGACACCGCGGTGAATTCGGAGGGCGTCAGGCAGGGCGCTTCGGCGGCCTGGGCCAGGGTGGGCAGCATGGTGGAAAGTGCGGCGGCAAACGCGGCAAATCGGCGCATGGTCTTGTTCCCTCAATAACGAACCAGCGTGGCTACCGCCTGCGCGGCGATACCTTCGCCCCGGCCGGTGAACCCAAGTTTTTCGGTTGTGGTTGCCTTCACACTAACCAGGTCTGAACCGATCCCGAGAATTTGCGCGAGGCTATCACGCATGGCCTGGCGGTGCGGGCCGATCTTGGGCGCTTCGCAGATCAGCGTCAGATCGACATTGCCAATGCCATAGCCCGCTTCGGCGACGAGGCTCGCCGCATATTCGAGGAAGCGATGCGAGGGCGCGCCGCGCCATTGCGGGTCGCTGGGCGGGAAATGCTGGCCGATATCGCCTGCCCCGATCGCGCCCAGCAGGGCATCGACCAGGGCATGGATGGCGACATCGGCGTCGCTGTGGCCAGCAAGTCCCTGAGAGTGTTCAATCTTCACCCCGCACAGCCACAGCTCCTCGCCATCGGCCAGGCGGTGGACGTCATAGCCGGTCCCGACCCTGACGGGCGGCACGGAATGGGCGAAATCGGTGGCGTAGGTCAGCTTGTGCAAGCTTTCGTCTCCCTCGACCATGGCGACCTGCATTCCCGCCGCCTGGGCAACCTGGGCATCGTCGCCGGCCGTGGGCGCCCCGGCCCAGGCGCGGTGGGCGGCGAGGATCGCGGGATAGCGGAAGGCCTGCGGCGTCTGCACGCGGCGCAGCGCCTCGCGATCTTCGGCGCGGTCCATCATGCCATCCTGTTCCCGCGCCAGGCTGTCGGCGACGGGGAGGACGGGAATGGCCGCCGGATTCGTCGCCAGCGCCGCCAGCAGCCTGTCGACGACCGCATGCGGCACCACAGGACGAGCGGCATCATGGATCAGGACCAGGTCAGGAGCGTCGGCTTCCAATGCCTCCAGGCCCAGGCGCACCGAATCCTGCCGCGCCGGTCCGCCGGGGACCAGGCGCAGGCCCTCCATGCCGGCCAGCGCCTCAGCGGCGATCGCCTGGCAATCGGCGGGAATGACGACGATGATCGGGCCGATCCCTGCGGACGCCAGGCCTTCCGCCGAATGCCGCACCACCGGCTTGCCCCGCCAGCGGGCGAACTGCTTGGGCATGCCTTGTCCCGCGCGCAGGCCCTGTCCGGCAGCGACGATCACGGCGGCGGCACGGGGCGGGGGAGGGGCACCTGTCATCGCCCGCGCGGGTAGAGACTTGCCGGGCCGAGGGCAATCCACTATGCGCTGCCCAAATTTTAGGCACACCTATGAACCCGCTTCCCCCCGCTCCCGCGATCAAGCCGATCGAAATCGGTCCGGTCCGCATCGATTGCCCGGTAATCCTGGCGCCGATGACGGGCGTCACCGACATGCCGTTCCGCAAGCTGGTGCGGCGCTTCGGCTCGGGGCTCAACGTCACCGAGATGATCGCCTCCCCGGCGATGATCCGCGAGACGCGCCAGTCGCTGCAGAAGGCCGCCTGGGACGCAGTCGAGGAGCCGGTGTCGCTGCAATTGGCGGGCTGCGATCCCGAACAGATGGCCGAGGCTGCCAAGCTCAATGCCGATCGCGGCGCGGCGATCATCGACATCAACATGGGCTGCCCGGTCAAGAAGGTGGTCAATGGCGAGGCCGGATCGGCGCTGATGCGCGATCTGCCGCTGGCGGCGAGGCTGATCGAGGCGACGGTCAAGGCCGTCGACGTGCCGGTGACGGTGAAGATGCGCATGGGCTGGGATCACCACAGCCTCAATGCGCCCGAACTGGCCCGCATTGCCGAGGATCTTGGCGCCAGGATGATCACCGTCCACGGCCGCACGCGCAGCCAGATGTATCGCGACAGCGCGGACTGGGCCTTCGTGCGCAAGGTCAAGCAGGCGGTTTCGTTGCCGGTGATCGTCAATGGCGACATCTGCGGGATCGAGGACGTGGCGCGAGCGCTTGAGCTGTCCGGCGCGGACGGCGTGATGATCGGGCGCGGCGCTTATGGCCGCCCCTGGCTGCTGGGGCAGGTGATGCACTGGCTGCGGCAGGGCGGCCAGATGCCCGAGCCGGCCTTGGATGCGAAGTTCGCCCTGATGCTGGAGCACTATGACGCCATGCTGAGCCACTATGGCCGCGAAACCGGGGTCAAGATGGCGCGCAAGCACCTGGGCTGGTACACCCGCGGCCTGCCAGGGTCGGCCGAATTCCGCAATCGGGTTAACTTCATCGACGATGCCGACGCCGTGATCGCCGCGCTGGAAGAGTTCTACGCCCCCTTCCTGCAACGCCGCGCCGCATGAGCGAAGCGCCAGACGCGCAAAGGCAATTGGCCAGCCTGCCGCTTGCGGTTGTGCTGCTGGCACCGGGGCAGAAGATCGCCTCGGCGAATCCCGCCGCCGAACAGTTGCTGGGCCAGAGCCTTCGCCGACTGGCCGGGCGTACGCTGGGCGATGCACTGCGGTTTGACGAGGCGCGGCTGACCGAACGGTTGAGCGACAGCGAAACCCCGGTTTCCGCGCGCGATGTGAGTGCGGTTGTCGCGGCCACGGGCCCGCGCCGGCTGGACGTTACCGTCGCGCCGATGGTCGATTTTCCCGGCTGGCAGATGCTTGCGCTGCACGATTCGAGTTCCGCCGAGGCGCTGGGCGGCGATTCCGGATCGCCAAGCGGCGGCATCCTGCGCGCGCCGGAGATCCTGGCGCACGAAATCAAGAACCCGCTGGCCGGCATTCGCGGCGCGGCGCAGCTGCTGGAGCGAAAGGTTTCGGGCAAGGACCGCGCGCTGACCGGCCTGATCGCCGGCGAAGTCGATCGCATCGCCAAGCTGATCGACGAGATGCAGACGCTGAGCCGGCGAACCGGCAGCGAACTGGCCCCCTGCAACCTGCATGAAGCCGTGCGCCGGGCCAGCGCAGTGCTGGAAAGCGCGGCCGGCCCGAAGATCAAGATCGAGGAAGAGTTCGATCCCTCGCTGCCCCCGGTGCTGGGCAATGCCGATACCCTGGTGCAGGTGCTGATCAACCTTCTCGCCAATGCCCGCGATGCCTGCGCCCTGACCGCTGCTCCCCGCATCGTGGTGAGGACCCGCTTTGCCAGCGGCCTGCAACTCCATGCCACCGCCAGCGGCGACCCGGTGCGCCTGCCGATCGAACTGCGCGTCAGCGACAATGGCCCGGGCGTCGATCCGGCAATGCGCGAGCACATTTTCGATCCGTTCGTCACCACGAAGAAGACCGGACAGGGGCTGGGCCTGGCGTTGGTGCGCAAGCTGGTGCGCGAGATGAACGGCCGCATCGGCTATGACCGCGACGAGAAGGAGGGGTGGACGCATTTCCGGCTGCATTTGCCGATGGCCGGCGAAAAGCAGCAAGGCAGGAAAGGAAGAACGACGCCGTGACCGTGCTGCTTGTCGAGGACGATGATTCGATCGCCCTGGTCATTACCGCCGCGCTCGAGGCGGAAGGCTTCGATGTGGTGCGGCGCGAAACCATTGCCGAGCGCGACAAGCTGCTGGCGGAGGACAGGTACGACGTACTGGTGACTGACGTCATGCTGCCCGATGGCGACGGGATCGAAAGCCTGGCCACCGTCAGGGCGCTGCATCCGGCCATGCCGGTGGTCGTGGTCTCCGCCCAGAATACGCTCGATACCGCCGTCCGGGCGAGCGACATCGGCGCCTTCGAATATTTCCCCAAGCCGTTCGACATCGACGAACTGGCGCGCACTGTCAGGCAGGCGGCGGGAAGTACTGGAACAGCACAGTCCGGAGACGAGCCCGTTGAGGAAGGCCTGCCGCTGGTTGGCCGCAGTCAGCCGATGCAGGCGGTCTACCGCATGATCACCCGGGTCCTGCGCAATGACCTGACCGTGCTGATCCTGGGCGAATCCGGCACCGGCAAGGAACTGGTCGCCGAAGCGATCCACGAACTCGGCCACCGGCGCACCGGGCCGTTCGTCGCGGTCAATACCGCCGCGATCCCCGCGGAACTGATCGAAAGCGAGCTGTTCGGCCACGAAAAGGGCGCCTTCACCGGCGCCGTTGCGCGGCACATCGGCAAGTTCGAGCAGGCGGCAGGCGGCACGCTGTTTCTCGACGAGATCGGCGACATGCCGATGCAGGCCCAGACCCGGTTGCTGCGGGCGCTGCAATCGGGAAGCATCCGGCGCGTCGGCGGGCGCGAGGAAGTGCGGGTCGATGCGCGCATCATCGCCGCCACCAACCGCGATCTCGAACCGATGATCGCCGCCGGGCAATTCCGCGAGGACCTGTACTACCGGCTGAACGTGGTTCCCATCCACCTGCCGGCCCTGCGCGAACGGCCGGACGACATCGAGGCGCTGGCCCGGCATTTCCTGCAGCAGGCTGCGACCGAAGGATTGCCGCGGCGGCAACTGGCCGGCGACGCGGTTGAATTGCTGTCAAGGCAGCCATGGCGCGGTAATGTCCGCGAACTCAAGAACTTCATGTACCGGCTGGCCCTGCTGGCGCGCGAGGACATGATCGACAAGGCAAGCGTTGCGCCCTTGCTGGAGCAGGCCGCCCGGGCCGGCGAGGCGGGAGGCAATGCCGAACAGGGCATGGATGGCGCCGTGTCCGCCTGGTTCAGGGAAATGCCGCGCCCGGCCGGCACGATCTATGACGCTGCTCTGGCCGCAATGGAGCGACCCCTGTTCATCGAAGTGCTCAATGAAACCGGCGGCAACCAGTTGCGCGCCGCGCAGATGCTGGGGATCAACCGCAATACCTTGCGCAAGCGGCTTGCCGACCTTTCCATCGATCCGGAGCAATTCGCCCGCCGCAACTGACGATCCGGCCAAATCCTCTTGCAGTTCGGCAACAGAGGTGTTGTATTGTTGCAACGATGATGACCGACGCTTCTCCAGTCAGGCGGCGCTGGCCCCGTTGGTGGCGGCGGATGCAGGTGATTGCGCGGCGCGGCAATTTCTTCGCCATCATCGAGGCCCTGGCAGTCATCTCATTCCTCGCCATGACGGTTGTGACATGGATCACACTGTCCGGCCAGACCGACAAGACCGGCCTCTTGCCGACCGATCTCACCGCGAGCCTGCTGATCGGCATGCTGGTCCCGGCAATGACGATCCTCGTCATGCTGGGGCGCCGGCTGGCGCTGCGACGCGCGGCGGAAAGCATTGGCGGCACCGGCAAGATGCATGTCCGCCTGGTGTTCCTGTTTTCGATGGTTTCGGCAATTCCGACTCTGCTGGTCGCCATTCTGGCCTCATGGCTGTTTCAGACCGGCGCCAATTTCTGGTTTTCCGACAGTTCGCGCGGCATGCTGGAAAACGCCAACAAGCTTGCCCGCGGCTATTACGAACAGAGCCAGAGCGACGTCAGCAAGGAAGCCACGGCCATGGCCGGGGATTTGCGCGGATTCCTCAGCGAGGAATCGATCGGCAGCCCGGCTTTCGCCGGGTTCTATTCGAACCAGGTGGTCTATCGCAAGCTCAACGCCTCGGCGATCGTCCAGCGCGGCGAGGACGGGGTGCTGCGCACTTGGGCGATCGTCGATCCGGACAGCAACACCAACCGGCAACTGGTCACGCCCGAGGCGATCCGCAGGATCGATGCGGGAGAGAGCATCGTCATCAATCCCAGCGCCAACAAGATCGAGGCAGTCACCCCGATTGACCGGCGATCGGGCGTCTATCTCTATGCCGCGCGGGTGTCCGACCTGCTCGCCTTCAGCCAGGGCCAGCGTGCCGAGAACATCGTGCGCGCCTATCAGGTGCTGACCCAACGCGCGCGGGTGTTGCAGTTGCGCTTCAACGTTGCCCTGTTCGTGCTTTCGCTTTCGCTTGTGGGCATATTCGTCTGGCTGGCGCTGCGCTTCGCCGACCGGCAAGTGAAGCCTCTCTACGAGCTGGTCGACGCCGCCCGCCGCGTGGGCAGCGGCAACTTCACGCTGCGGGTGGAGGGACGGACCGGAACCGACGAAATCGGCCTGCTCAATCGCGCCTTCAACCGCATGACCGGGCAGATCGAAAAGCAGACCCAGGCCCTCGCCAACGCCAATCTCCAGCTCCACGACCGCCGTGCCTTTGTCGAAGCGGTAATCGAATCGGTTTCCGCCGGAATCGTCTCGACCGATGCCAATGGGCAGATCCTGCTGATGAACAGCTCGGCGCAGAAGCTCTTGCTGGAGCGTCCGGGCCCGGTGCCGCTGGGGGTCAAGCTGGCCGACCTTGCGCCGCAGATCGGCTCGCTGATCGAATCCGGGCTGCCTTCGGGCATCGTGCAATATTCGAAGGGCGGGGAACTGCTGACCCTCGCGGTCAAGATCGCCCATGGCGGCAGCGGCATGGTGATTACCTTCGAGGACATCACTCGGCAGTTGCTCGATCAGCGCCAGGCGGCCTGGTCGGACGTCGCCCGCCGCATCGCGCATGAGATCAAGAACCCGCTGACACCGATCCAGCTCGCCACCGAACGGCTGAGCAGGCGATACGCCAAGCAGATCGAGGATAATCCCGAGCTGTTCGAGGAGCTGACCAGCACCATCATCCGCCAGGTCGGCGACCTCAGGAAAATGGTCGACGAATTCTCCTCCTTCGCGCGGTTGCCCAAGCCGATGTTCCGCAACGAGGACCCGGTCGATCTCGCCCGGCAGGCGCTGTTCCTGCAGGAAGTCGCCAGGCCCGACATCGCCTTCGGCTTCGGCGTACACGGCGACCTGCCGCCGATCGCCTGCGACCGCCACCAGTTCGGCCAGGCGATGACCAATGTGCTCAAGAACGCCGTGGAAGCGATCGAGGCGCGGGCCAAGAACGAAGGCGAAGGCTATCGCGGCAATGTTTCGGTCGAAATGCGCTCGGACGGCGAAGCGATCGTCGTGACCATTACCGACAACGGCATCGGCCTGCCAAAGGATCGCGAACGGATCGTCGAGCCCTATGTCACGACCCGCGAGAAGGGCACCGGGCTGGGGCTCGCCATCGTCAACAAGATCGTCGAGGAACACGGCGGCGAAATGCTCTTCGCTTCGGCGGAGGGCGGGGGCACCAGTGTCACCATGCGATTTGCCTGCGATCCGCTGGCCGGCAAGCGCACTTCGGAAGCAGCGGAATGACTTGGGATAGGATTGGATGGCGCTCGACATTCTGATCGTCGACGACGAACGTGACATTCGCGAACTTGTCGCCGGCGTCTTGAGCGATGAAGGCTACGATTGCCGCACGGCCGGTGACAGCGGCTCGGCTCTGGAAGCGATCGACCAGCGGCGACCCTCGCTGGTGCTGCTCGACGTCTGGCTGCACGGCAGCCCGATGGACGGGCTGGAAGTGCTCGACGCGATCAAGGCGCGCGAACCGGAATTGCCGGTGGTGGTCTTCTCCGGTCACGGCAATATCGATACCGCCGTGGCGGCCGTCGGCCGGGGCGCGCTCGATTTCATCGAAAAGCCGTTCGAGGCGGAGCGGCTGATCCACCTGGTCGGCCGCGCCACCGAGACCGAGCGCCTGCGCCGCGAGAACGCGCAATTGCGCCAGGGGATTTCCACCGGCGATGAATTCACCGGCAGCAGCACCGCGATCAACATGGTGCGTGCCACCCTGAAACGCGTCTCCGGCACCGGCAGCCGGGTGCTTATCTCGGGCCCGGCGGGAGCCGGCAAGGAAGTCGCCGCGCGCCTGCTGCACAGCTGGAGCCCGCGCGCCGGCGGGGCCTTCGTCAGCGTCAATTCCGCGCGGATCACGCCCGAGCGTTTCGAGGAAGAACTGTTCGGCGAGGAGGTCGAAGGCAGCCTGGTGAGGCCCGGGCTGCTTGAAAAGGCCGATGGCGGCACGCTCTATTTCGACGAAGTGGCCGACATGCCCCTGTCGACCCAGGCCCGCATCCTGCGGGTCTTGACCGAGCAGGCATTCGTCCGGGTGGGCGGCACGCGGCAGATCCGCGTTGATGTCCGCGTGGTCTCATCCACTTCGCGCGACCTGGAAACCGAAATCGCCGAGGGGCGGTTTCGCGAGGACCTGTTCTACCGGCTCAATGTCGTGCCGGTGACAGTCCCTTCGCTGGCTGAACGGCGCGACGACATTCCCATGCTGATCGAGCATTTCTTCGCCCGCTATGCCCGTGACCAGGGCGTCGCCCCGCCGGAAATCTGCGCCGAGGCGATGGCGACCCTGCAGGCCTATGAGTGGCCGGGGAACGTACGGCAATTGCGCAATGTGGTGGAACGCACGGTGATTCTCACCCCGCGCGAGCGGCTTGCCCGAATCGAAACCGACATGCTGCCGCCCGAAGTGCTCAGCGACCGGGGCAACAACGATTCGCACATATCCGCGCTGATGGGCGTTCCTCTGCGCGAGGCCCGCGAGAGCTTCGAACGCGAATATCTGCGGGTGCAGATCCGGCGGTTTTCCGGGAACATTTCCAAGACCGCCAGCTTCATCGGCATGGAGCGGTCGGCGCTGCATCGCAAGCTCAAGCTGCTGGGCATGGGTGACCGGCGCGACGGCGAAGAGGACGAGGAATAGGGCGGAATGTGACGCCGATCATTTACGGAAGCCTCTGAAAACTGTAGGGGGATGGCTTCACCGGTAGGGAGCAATGGCTGCCTGCCAGATCGCGGACCGCAGAAGTGGCCGCCAAAAAAAAGGAGCATGACATGACCGGCAAGACCCTGAGCGCGCGCCCTCGGCCCGCACCTGAGGTGGTTGAAGACACCGCTGCACCGCCTGCCGGCGTCAAGGGGCAGAACCTCCAGGACCAGTTTCTCAACCTGCTGCGCAAGACCAAGACGCCGGTGACCATGTTCCTGGTGAAGGGCGTCAAGCTGCAGGGCATCGTCACCTGGTTCGACAATTTTTCGATCCTGCTGCGCCGCGATGGCCAGTCGCAGCTGGTCTACAAGCACGCGATCTCGACGATCATGCCGAGCAACCCGATGGATGCGCGCCAGTTCGCGTCCGGCGGGGAAGGGGGCAAGAAACTGCGCCTGCTGCAGGACGTCTTCCTCTCCAGCATTCGCACCGAAGGCGTGCAGGTGACCATGTTCCTGGTCAACGGGGTCATGTTGCAGGGCCGCGTCGCCGCCTACGATCTGTTCTGCATGCTGCTGGAGCGCGAAGGCTATGTCCAGCTTGCCTACAAGCATGCCGTCTCCACCATCCAGCCTGTGACACCGGTCGACCTTACCGGTGACTGGGACGGCGAGGAAGGCGAGGACGACTGACCGATCCCGTCGATCTCAAAGGCGAAGTAACCCGCGGTGCGCGGGCCCTGGTTGTCTGCCCGCTGTTGCGGGGCAAGGGCAACCAGGATCCGGAGGCGCGCCTGGAAGAAGCCAGGGGCCTGGCCCTGGCGATCGGGCTGGACGTCGTCGATGCCTGGGCGATCACCGTGCGCGAGCCGCGCGCGGCGACGCTGCTAGGCGAAGGGCAGTTGCAGAACATCGCCACGGCCTGCGAACAG